>NZ_JAGEKK010000009.1:0-197827 GCF_049887855.1 Chryseobacterium sp. NFX27
CTGCTTTTTACTAAAATATCAAAAAAATTCCTGAAAAAACAAATAACGGAAATCTAAACCTGAAAAATTGTAGATCGCAAACTTTGAGACACAAAAAAAGACTGCCCCTTTTGAGACAGCCTCTTTTCATTTTATTTAAAATCTCGATTTTTTAGGATTCAGAAATGTATTGAAAATCATTACTTCCGTTCCGAATTTTTTCTCAATTCTTTCCGAAATGTTCAGCATTTCACTTTTGATGAAATCTTCCCTCAGGTCATCATTGTCAAACATCAGAAGCAGATTATAATTCTTGCCTTCCTCAATATAATCGCTGTGTACTTCAGAAAGAATATATTTATTGACATCCATAAGGTTTTCCGCCATCAGCACCAATGTTTCATCAATATAATTTTCCCATTCTTCAATATTGTTTTTGGTACAGTGGAAAGTTATACTCAATAAGCTCATATTTTATGAATTTTTAAGATTTTGTGGATAAATTCTACCACAAAAATCGGTAAAAATTTCGTAAATTAGCCCGTTAATAAAAATTGGAAATAAATAATTTTCAGACGCACAGCTAAAGGTCTGACTGTCATTATAATAAAATTTGTTTATGCAAAAAGAAGGAGAAAGACTGATTCCTATCAACATTGTTGATGAAATGAAATCGTCTTATATCGATTATTCGATGTCGGTTATCGTTTCAAGAGCGTTGCCGGACGTAAGAGACGGCCTGAAACCCGTTCATAGAAGAGTACTTTACGGTATGTATGGATTAGGGGTTTTTTCTAATAGAAAATATTTAAAATCTGCAAGAATCGTTGGGGACGTTTTGGGTAAATATCACCCGCACGGAGATTCCTCAGTATATGATGCAATGGTGAGAATGGCTCAGGAATGGAGCTTGCGTTATCCCCAGGTAGATGGACAGGGTAACTTCGGTTCGATGGACGGAGATCCGCCAGCAGCAATGCGTTATACCGAGGCAAGACTGAAAAAAATCTCCGATGAGATTCTTTCAGATCTGGACAAGGAAACTGTTGATTTTCAGAATAACTTTGACGACAGTATGACGGAACCTACCGTTATGCCTACGAAAATTCCAACTCTATTAGTAAACGGTACATCAGGTATTGCTGTAGGTATGGCGACCAATATGGCGCCGCATAACCTTTCAGAATCTATTGATGCGATCACTGCTTATATCGATAACAGAGAAATCACCATCGATGAATTAATGCAGCACATCACAGCTCCGGATTTTCCTACAGGAGGAATTATCTATGGTTATGACGGGGTGAGAGACGCTTTCCATACAGGAAGAGGTAGAGTAGTGCTGAGAGCAAAGGTGAATTTCGAAGAAATCGGAAACAGAAATGCTATTATCGTTACTGAAGTTCCTTACCAGGTGAACAAGGCAGACATGATTGCCAGAACAGCGGAACTGGTAAAAGATGATAAAATTGTAGGGATTCATGAGATCAGAGACGAATCGGACAGAAACGGTCTGCGTGTCGTTTATGAATTGAAAAATGATGCCATCCCTAATGTTGTTTTAAACTTACTATATAAATATACAGCACTTCAGACTTCTTTCAGTGTTAATAACATCGCATTGGTTAAAGGAAGACCGGAACAGCTGAATTTAAAGGATATCATCCACCATTTCGTAGAGCACAGACATGAAGTGATAGTGAGAAGAACTCAGTATGAGCTTAAAAAAGCCAAAGAAAGAGCTCATATCCTGGAAGGTTTCATGAAAGTGATCGGGTCTCAGGATTCCTTAGACAGAGCGATCTCCATTATACGTCACAGTGCAAATCCTCAGGCTGCAAAAGAAGGTCTGATCGAAGCATTCGAACTTTCTGAAATTCAGGCTCAGGCTATTCTTGACCTTAGACTGGCACGTCTTACAGGAATGGAACTTGACAAGATTCGTGATGAATATGACGCGATCATGAAAGAAATCATGAATTTGGAAGATATCTTAGCGAATGAACCGAGAAGATTTGAGATCATCAAAGAAGAATTGCTTGAAATCAAAGAAAAATATGGTGATGAAAGAAGAACTGCCATTGACTTCTCAGGAGGAGAAATGTCTATCGAGGATATTATCCCGAACGAAGCGGTAGTTCTTACCATTTCACACGCAGGATACGTTAAGAGAACCTCACTTTCTGAATACAAAATTCAGAGCAGAGGCGGTGTAGGTAACAGGGCGGCAACCACAAGAGATGAAGATTTCCTTGAATATATTGTTTCCGCGACCAACCACCAATATATGTTGTTCTTCACAGAAAAAGGAAGATGTTACTGGCTGAGAGTATTTGAAATTCCTGAAGGTTCAAAAACATCCAAAGGAAGAGCAGTACAAAACCTGATCAACATTGAACAGGATGACAAGATCAAAGCATATATCAGAACCAATAACCTGAAAGATGCTGAATACGTAAATCAAATGAGCGTAGTGATGGTGACCAAGAACGGTACCATTAAGAAGACATCTCTTGAAGCGTACTCAAGACCTAGAGTTAATGGGGTTAACGCTATCGAGATCAGAGATAATGACCAGTTGTTGGGTGCATACCTTACCAACGGTACATCTCAGATTATGATTGCCACCAAAAACGGTAAATGTATCCGTTTCCCTGAAGAAAAAGTAAGAGAAGTGGGCAGAGGATCCATTGGGGTACGTGGTATCACTATGGACGATAATGATGAGGCAATTGGTATGATTGTTGTGAATGATGTAGAAAAAGAAACAGTTCTTGTGGTTTCCGAAAAAGGATACGGTAAAAGAACTGCTGTAGAAGACTACAGAATCACCAACAGAGGAGGAAAAGGAGTTATCACCCTGAACATTACCGAAAAAACAGGAAATCTGATCGCTATTCAGAACGTGACAGACGAAGACGGATTGATGATCATCAATAAGTCTGGTGTTGCCATCAGAATGAATATGGATGAAATGAGAGTGATGGGAAGAAATACCCAGGGAGTAAGAATGATCAACCTTAAGAAAAATGACGAAATTGCAGCCATTGCAAAAGTAGAAATGGATAAAGAGGTAGCAGAAGAAGATTCTGAAGAAAATGAAGAAGGAACAGGAATTGTAGCCAATAACCAGGAAAACAATACAGAACCACAGGCTGAAAAAGAAAACCCGGCCGGAGAAAATGAGAATTCTGATTCTGAAGAATAAAACGTACAATTAATATAATATAGTTATTATGAAGAAACTCATTTTAGGTATAGCCATCGTAGCTTCTGCTTTCGTTTTCGGTCAGAAGGGCGATGTGAATGCCAAGCTGCAGGAAGCGAACAAAGCTGCAATGGATGCATATAATGCAAAAAATTATACCGTTGCCGCGCCTAAGTTTTTAGAAGTTTATAACTTATTAAAAACCAATGGCCAGGATGATAAGATATATATGTATTATGCAGGGCTGAGCTATGCTTTGGCAAATAACAGCGCAGAATCCATCAAAATATATACAGATCTTGTAAATTCAGGTTTCACAGGGGTTCAGACAACGTATACTGCGAAAGAGAAAAAGTCTGGTCAGGTAGTGAATTTAGATAAAGCTACTTGGGATCTTATGAAAAAGAATGCTGATTATTCAGACTTCAAAACAGAGCAGACACCAAGTGTTGAGCCGGAACTGTATGAAACATTAACGACTTTGCTTATGAATGCAAAGAAACCTAATGAAGCATTGGTCATTATTGAAAAAGGATTGGCAAAATTCCCAAACAATGCTAAGCTTAAAGAAGCTCAGGCTACAGCTTACTATGATTCCGGGAATACAGAAAAATTCATCGGAGCACTTAAAGAACAGCTGGCTAAAAACCCTAACGATGCTACCAACTGGTACAATCTTGGAGTAATGCAGTCTAAAAATCCTGCAACAGTGGAAGATGCAATTGCGTCATTCAAGAAAGCTATTGAAGTTAAACCTGACTTTGATAACGCTTATCAGAACCTTGTTTATACAGTAATCGGAGACGATTCAAAAACTGTAGAGCAGATCAACGCCACAAGAAAGGAAAAGCCTGAAGAAGCCACTAAGCTTATCGATGCAAGAAGAGAAAGATTTACTAAGGCACTTCCATATGCTGAAGGATGGTACAAAGCTGCACCGGAAAATCTTGATGCCCTTACTGCATTGAAAGAGATCTATATCGTAACAAAAAATACAGATAAAATTAAAGATCTGAAAGCTAAGGAAGCTGAGCTTAAAGCAAAAGCAAAATAATAATTCCTTACTTGAATCATACATAAAACCGGAGCAGAAATGTTCCGGTTTTTGTTTTTTGATCTGAAATATGCCGTTATTTTTTACCTTGATTATCGTTAAATTTCACCCTGAAAATTCTTTGCAATTCCGTATCTTTGGGAAAAATTTTTATAAGATGATTGAGTGGAAAACCGCCAAAGAATACGAAGATATTACCTATAAAAAATGTAACGGGGTAGCAAGAATTGCTTTCAACAGACCGGAAGTAAGAAATGCCTTCAGACCCAAAACAACTTCAGAACTGTATGACGCTTTCTATGATGCTTATGAAGACTCTTCAATAGGAGTTGTCCTGCTTTCAGGAGAAGGACCAAGTGCCAAAGACGGTGGCTGGGCTTTTTGCAGCGGAGGCGACCAGAAAGCAAGAGGCCATCAGGGATATGTAGGTGAAGACGGAAGACACCGCCTGAATATTCTTGAAGTGCAGCGTCTGATCCGTTTCATGCCGAAAGTAGTGATCGCTGTTGTTCCCGGATGGGCAGTAGGAGGAGGACATTCGCTTCATGTGGTGTGTGATCTTACTTTAGCTAGTAAAGAACACGCTATTTTCAAACAGACCGATGCCGATGTAACGAGTTTCGACGGAGGATACGGATCTGCTTACCTGGCGAAAATGGTAGGTCAGAAAAAAGCCCGTGAAATATTCTTTTTAGGAAGAAATTATTCCGCTCAGGAAGCTTTGGATATGGGAATGGTGAATGCCGTGATCCCGCATGCAGAATTAGAAGATACAGCCTACGAATGGGCTCAGGAAATATTAGCAAAATCCCCGACTTCCATCAGAATGCTGAAATTTGCAATGAACCTGACAGATGACGGAATGGTCGGCCAGCAGGTATTTGCAGGAGAAGCGACCCGTTTGGCTTATATGACGGAAGAAGCTCAGGAAGGGAGAAATGCATTCCTTGAAAAAAGAAAACCGGACTTCGGAGAAAATCAGTGGATATCTTAAAATAAGAAGTTAGAGGTTAGAAATTAGATATTAGACTTTATACAGTTTTCTGAATCTACTTTTAACTTCTAATATCTAACATCTAAATATTTATGTCAGATTGGATAAAAGCCGCAAGGCTAAGAACTTTACCGCTTTCCTTAAGCGGAATTATAATGGGAGCCTTCATTGCAAAATGGAGACTTTATGGAGAAGGCGGAACATGGGACTGGAAAATTTTTGCTCTGGCACTTCTGGTAACTCTTCTGTACCAGGTCTTATCAAATTATGCCAATGATTATGGTGATGGTGTAAAGGGAACAGATGCCAAAAGAATAAATGAAGCTGAATCCAGAGCGGTAGCTTCCGGAAAAATTACAGCAAAACAAATGAAAAATGCCGTGATCCTTTTCTCAGCATTATCCTTTGTTGCCACAGTCGCCTTGTTGTATATTGCTTTTATTCCGGATTATATGAATGAATTCTATATTTTCATAGGATTGGGAGTAGCCTGTATTCTGGCAGCAATTGGCTATACAGTTGGGAAAAAACCTTATGGATACATGGGATTGGGAGACCTTTTCGTATTTATATTCTTTGGTTTGGTTTCAGTTTGCGGTAGCTATTTTCTGTTTACAAAAACTTTCAGCTGGGATATGCTGTTGCCCGGAACGGCAATAGGAATGATGAGCATGGCAGTTCTTAATCTCAACAATATGAGAGATATAGAAAGCGACAGGCTGTCGGGGAAAAACAGCTTTGCACTAAGGATAGGTTTCAAAAATGCAATGATTTATGAAATGGTCCTTTTACAGCTTCCTTTAGTCTTAATTCTTATATTTTTAGGATTAAATGGTTTCATACAGTCTCAAAACTATTACGTTTTCATTGTTATGATCCTGCTGATTCCATTCGCTAAGCTCAGAAGAAAAATAATGTCTGTAAAAGAACCTAAAGACTTGGACCCATTTTTAAAACAGGTGGGTATTCTTACATTTACAATGGCAGTTCTTACAGCAATTGGACTTAACTTTTTTAAATAATTACCATTACTATGAGTTCAGATACCTACGTTGAAGCTCAAATGCTTATCAGAAAACCGGTTGAAGATGTTTTTGAAGCATTTATCAACCCTGAAGTGACCACTCAATTCTGGTTTACAAAATCTACCGGGCAATTAGAGGAAGGCAAAACCATTACCTGGGAGTGGGAAATGTACGGCGTAAAATCTGAGGTAAAAGTTCACCAGATTGTTCCCGGACAGTTAATAAAAACAGAGTGGGGGAATCCTGCAGTACATGTAGATTATGAATTCAAAAAAATGGAGAAGGGAACTCTTGTTGTGATTAAAAGCTACGGATTCAGCCAGACGGGTGAAGAACTTTTAAAAGCTGTTAACGACAATACGGGAGGTTTTACAACAGTTCTCGATGGTTGCAAAGCCTATTTAGAACACGGAATTAATTTAAGATTGATTGAGGATAAATTTCCACAGAAATAATCTGACATAAACCTTGCTCTGTTAACACCTTTGCGAATTTAAAAACATTTAGTTTATTAAAATCTTAGCGCTCTTTGCGTTTAAATAAACACAAATAACACCAATGTTTACACAAATTTTCACTAATATTTTATAGTGTTATTCGTGAAAAATATTTGAGCTATTTGTGTTTAAATGTTTAAAAATTAATTAAAAAAATCAATTAAAAATGAAAATACAATTTTTAGGACAAAACTGTTTTTTGTTTACTTACAAAGACAAGACAATTCTAAGTGATCCTTTTTACAATTACAAAAAAGCGGAATCCGGGTTTGATATATCGGCTCAGAAGATCGATTATATCTTACTGACCCATGCTCACGGTGATCATATTGCCGATGTGGAAGAGGTTTTACAATTTCATCCTGATGCAACAGTGATTGGAGTTCCGGAAGTTTGTGGATATTTCAAAACGGCTAAAAATAAAGATGATGTGAACTTAGGAGGGTCGGCAAAAATCGACGATCTTAAAATTTCCATGGTACCGGCCCACCATACAAGTTCGTTTCCGGATGGAAGCTATGGAGGCGTTCCTGTAGGATATATTTTCAGACTTCCTGAAGGCAGGAACATCTATTTGGCTGGAGATACCGGAGTAATGGCTGATATGGAGCTTTTTCCAAGACTTTTCGGGAATATTGACCTGTCTATCCTTCCCATCGGAAGCCACTACACCATGTGTCCGAGAAAAGCATCTTTCGCAGCCGCAGAATTACTGAAGACTCCGAAAGTGATCGGATGCCACTTCGATACATTCCCTGCCATTGAGATCAATCATGAAAGTGCATTAAAGCATTTTGCTGATAAAAATGTAGAACTTGTTCTTCCTACATTAGGAGAGGAGTTTGAATTTTAAATAAAAATGAAGAGTAATCTGGAAATTAGAATAGAAATGTTGAAAAGTATAGAAACAAAAAAAGATAATCTTCCAATTACCTTACTTCAACTTAAACCAAAAAAAAATGGCAAGCTACCTAAATCACACCGCTACGACCAATTACCTTTGCTGTGTTCCCACCCTGGAGGGTTCTCAGGAGCTGGTTGTTTAGGACTTGCCGTTGCAAAGGTAGGAATAATTTATAAACTTCAAAACATAATTAAAGAAAATGAGTCGAAAAAATGCAGTAACAAAGCTAAACAGCTGGAATTTAGGGCAATAATTTTTCAACTTTTTCTAAAAAATCTAACATGACGAAAAGTCCATCAACATTAGGAATTATACTTTTTATCGCTACAATGATCATCTTTTTTGTAGCGTATTACTTTTTCTCGGGAATTAATTATTTTGATATTTCACTGAAGATCAACGCATTTGTTCTGCCTATTTTATATGCAGGAGGTGCCTTTTGGTCTGTAAAATCTTTCTGGAACAAAAATAGAGTGGTAAGTTTTAAAGATGCGTTCTCAAGGGCATTTGTTCCGATGTTTATCGGAGGTATTCTTTCTATCTTCAGCATTTACTCGTTCCTTAATTTCGTAGATCCCGATGCTAAAAAACTGCTTAACTACCAGTATGTGCAAAGACAGAAGACGGAATTGGATACTGAATATCAGTCTGCAAGAAAAATCATGAAACATCAGAAAGATATCGACGAATTAGATAAAAAATACAAAGAAAGGCTTCCAAGCTTTTCTCCCGAAGCCATTAAAGGAAAAGATATGCTTACGGCCAGTCATTTTTCAGGATATTTTGCAGCAATTCTTATATTTTACGTAGTTTTGTCAGTGTTTTTTGGAGCGTTTTTCAGAACAAGAACCGTGTACCAGGAAACAGAACAAGAATAATTTTTATTAAAATTAAATGAATTTATCTATAGTTATTCCGTTATTAAACGAAGAAGACTCTTTGGAAGAACTTTTTTCAAGGATTGATAACGTCTGTTATTCCAACAGTTTATCCTATGAAATCTGGTTTGTAGATGACGGAAGTACGGATCTGTCATGGAGTATCATCGAGAATATGAAAGTTCAGCATCCTCAGATCCACGCCATAAAATTTTCCAGAAATTATGGAAAGTCCCAGGCTCTTCATGCTGCTTTTGAACGAACGAACGGAGACGTGGTGATTACCATGGATGCTGATTTACAGGATTTTCCGGAAGAGATTCCTGAGCTTTACAAAATGGTGACTGAAGACAATTATGATATTGTTTCGGGCTGGAAAAAGAAACGTTTTGATAATGTAATGACGAAAAATGTTCCGTCAAAACTCTTCAATGCGGCGGCAAGAAAAGTATCAGGGGTTTATCTTCACGACTTCAACTGCGGGCTGAAAGCATATAAAAAGCAGGTGGTAAAATCAATCGATGTGTATGGAGATATGCACCGTTATATTCCTGTATTAGCTGCGAATGCAGGATTCAGAAGAATTACAGAAAAAGAAGTACAGCATCAGGCAAGACCTTACGGAACCTCAAAATTCGGGACCGAAAGATTTATCAGAGGTTTTCTTGATTTGGTAACCCTTTGGTTTGTAAGCCGTTTCGGGGGAAGGCCTATGCATTTCTTTGGGGCGGTAGGAACCGTTATGTTTATCGTCGGTTTTCTTTCTGCACTTTGGCTGGGCATTTCAAAACTGATTGATGTGGCAAGAGGAATTTACGGTCACCTGATCACTAATAATCCTTGGTTTTTTATCGCTCTGACGATGATGATTATGGGAACACTGCTTTTTATAGCCGGATTCTTAGGCGAAATGATCATCAGAACCAACAGGGAACATAAAAATTATAATATTGATGAAATAATTTAATACATTGTATATAATCATCAGCATATAAAATCCCCTGAAGAGTCAAACCTTCGGGGGATTTTTCATTAAAACCTGACACAAGTGAAAACTGCGCGTCTTTGTAAAGAACCAACAGATCCGGACATTAAACGTTTTACAGAAAACATTGTTATAGGGCCGTTTCTGAAGCCTTTTTTTATTTATATTTGTAATGTAATTTATAATATTGATAAAAAAGCATAATCAGCCGGTAACATTTATTTTTGTGTGCTTTTTTCTTTTTCTGTTTTATTCCTGTGGGCCGACAAGGCTTGTGGGATCTTGGGAATTCATCGAAATTTATGATGGAGTATTGACAAAAATTGATACATTGAAAGATAAAAAGAATAAGTCCAGATACGGAACAGGAACTCTCACTTTTCGTAAAGATGGCTTCTTTACCTCAATGGAAACAGAAGGAAATTATCAGAAGAAAGATAAAATTCTGAAAATGAAATATCCTGAACCGGATACTGTTGTGATGAATATTTCCTACCTGAATAAGAATTATCTGTTGCTGTCAACGGGGAAAAATTCCAAAACCTGGTTTTACCGGAAAAAATAAATATACAGATTTTCATAATGAACCTACAAAGCTGTCTGAACTGCGGTCATAAGATCTCCGGTGAGTTTTGCTCTCATTGCGGACAGAAAACAGATACCTCAAGAATTACTCCGCATTCCCTGGTCAGAAATGATATCCTGGGCTCGATCTGGCATATCGAAACAAGATTTTTCAATACGGTAAAAGATATTCTGCTCAAACCCGGAAAAACGGCAATGGAATATATTTCGGGGAAAAGAATCAGGTACTATAATTTTCTTTCACTGCTGCTGATTCTTTTCGGTTTCAATGTGTTAGGGTATCACTGGTATGAAAAATTTGCTTCCACAGAATCGCTGGCTGAAACTTCAGAAGTAAAAACTTTTTTTTCCAAATATTCCAAAACAATTCTTTTTGTGATTATTCCCATGTTGGCCATTAATGCATGGTTTATTTTCAAAAGAATAAAATTGAATATTGCTGAGCATTTTATCATTGCAACAGTAAGCCTGTTAGGAATTTTAATCATATTTTTGTTTAATGATATGGTAAGTCTTATCGGTTTGTGGAAACCCGCAGCGAAGATTTTCGGTATTTTAGACAAGGCTTCATTTGTTCTTTTCATTCTCTTTCCGGCAGTTACCTATTGGAATGCATTTAAAAAATCATACTCAAAACCAGGTCTGATTTGGAGAGTATCAGTACTTTATGTGCTGATGGGAATAGAAAGTCTTGCCATAATTACGGTTTTATATAGAATATTTTAATTTGAATATGAAAAAAATATTATACACATCCCTGCTTGTAGTGGCGGTTTCCTGTGGAAAAGTTTCTCCGAAAGGAAATATTGAAAGAAAAAATGTGGATGTTTCCGAATTTGTGAATTTGGACCTGGAAGGAAAATTCCGTGTATTTTATGCCAGAGGAGCTAAGAATTTTGTGGAAATTGAGACCTATCCCAATGTCGCCAATAATCTGGATGTAGATGTTAAAGACAAGACACTTGCTATCAAAGAAAAGAGAGGAACAAAAGGGGTAGATTTCTATAATGTGACCATCTATTCAAAATATAATCTTGAAAAAGTTTCAGTTGCAGATTCTGTAGAAATGAATATTTCAAGCGAAATTAAGACTGATAATTTTAGGCTTAATTTAAAAAATTATGCTACTTTTATGGGTTCAGTGAACACGAGAAGAGCAGAAGTAGAAATGCAGAACAGAAGTAGAGCCAACTTTTTGGGACTTACCAAAAATGCGGTGATAAAGATCTCAGATACAGCAAGTCTGATCGCACCTTACTGGAAAATAGATAACCTGAATATCGAGTCTAAAAACGGAAACTATGCAGAAGTTAATGTAAAAGATTCCTTAAAAGGACATATTCAGAATACGGCAAAATTTATCTACTATAATAACCCGATTCGTGCATTTAAAATTGATAAGGCGACTCGTGTTGAGAATAAGAAATTAGAGTAATAGGAGATGGAAGTATTCCTTAAATATCCCATATGCTTTCATAACAAAAAAGATAAATAATAAAACAAAGCAGAAAATATGAACTTGGACGTAGAATTCTTCCATCTTCAGACTTGCTGCTTCCAAACCTAAATACAAATATGACAACATTAGAAAAAGCGAAACTTTGGTTAAGTGATACATTCGATAAAGAGACAAGAGATGCCGTACAGGTATTGATTGACAGTAATTCTCCGGATCTGGAAGATTCTTTTTACAGAGAGCTTGAATTCGGGACAGGAGGAATGAGAGGTGTCATGGGAGTAGGAACCAACCGCTTGAATAAATATACATTAGGTCAGGCTACACAGGGATTGGCCAATTATATGCTTCAGCAGTTTAAAGGAGAGGAAATTAAAGTAGCGATTGCTTATGACGTTCGGCATAATTCAAAAGAATTCGGAAAACTGGTTGCTGATGTTTTAACAGCAAACGGAATTAAAGTACTTCTTTTTAAAGATCACAGACCCACTCCGGAATTGTCTTTTACTGTAAGAGATAAAAAATGTAACGGAGGAATTGTATTAACAGCATCTCACAACCCGCCTGAATATAACGGTTATAAGGTATACTGGAACGATGGTGCACAGATTGTTCCGCCACATGATGAAGCGATCATCAATGAAGTATATTCTGTGAAATTTGAAGAGATTAAATTCAACGGAAATGATGACCTGATCGAATGGATCGGAGAAGAGCAGGATGATGTGTATATCGATGCCTGTATTGAAAACTCAACTTATCAGAATGTAGGAAAAGAGAATTTAAATATTGTTTTTACTTCTATTCACGGAACTACGTATACAACGATTCCAAAAGCTTTGGAAAAAGCAGGATTCAAAAAAGTGGATCTTGTAAAAGAACAGATGATCCCGAGCGGTAATTTTACCACGGTAGAATCTCCGAATCCTGAAGAACCTGCAGCACTGGAAATGGCTATGGACCTGGCAAGAATTACCAATGCAGACATCGTTATCGGAACAGATCCGGATGGTGACAGATTAGGAATTGCCGTAAGAAACCTTGATGGTGAAATGCAGCTTCTGAACGGGAACCAGACCAATACTATCCTTACTTATTATATTTTAAATGAGTGGAGAAAACAGAATAGAATCACGGGAAAAGAATTTATTGGCTCAACGATCGTAACTTCAGATATTTTCTTTGATATTGCCCAAAAGTTTGGTGTTGACTGCAAAGTTGGCCTTACAGGATTCAAATGGATCGGAAAAATGATTCGCGAAGCAGAAGGAAGAGAAAAATTTATCTGCGGTGGTGAAGAAAGCTTCGGTTTCATGACCGGAGATTTTGTCCGCGATAAAGATTCATGCGGAAGTATCCTGGTTGCCTGTGAAATCGCTGCGTGGTGTAAAGCTAACGGAAGAACAATGTACCAATACATGATCGAGATTTACCAGGATCTGGGAATGTATTACGAGGGATTGGTGAACCTTGTGAGAAAAGGAAAAGAAGGCGCTGAAGAGATTCAGAATATGATGAAAAATTTCCGCGAAAATCCACCGAAAGAACTGGCGGGATCATTAGTGGAAGAAGTGAAGGATTTTAAAGAACAGACCAGTTTCTCCGTTTCAAAGAACGAAACCAAAGTAATGAATGACATTCCGAAATCGAATGTACTGATCTACTATACGCAGGACGGAACCAAGGTTTGTGTAAGACCTTCAGGAACAGAACCGAAAATTAAATTCTATATTTCTGTAAAAGATAATGTTACTTCTGAAGCTGATTTTAGAGACAAATTAAAATCATTAGAGGCAAAAATTGAGGACGTAAGAAAAGATTTGAGGTTAGATTAATGGCTGATCTGTAAAAGATGGTAAAAAAGACTTTAGCAGTTTGTATGCTTTCTGTACTTGTTTTTTCCTGTAAAAAAGAAGCTTCTAAAGTATCAGAACCGAGAATACCCAATGATTCAATTGCTAAAACAGAAATAAAAAAAGACCTGTTTAAGCCAATTGATACAGTATATTCTCCAGAAAATTCTACGGAGGATTATATGAAGGCACTTCATTATTATCAATCTAAAACAGAAAAAGAGATATCAGCAGGTAGTCCGGAACAGAATAATAAGGTATACGAAGATTACGTTGAAGTAAGGAGCAAATATACTGAAGGACTGAGCCGGCTGCATACCGATATTCTGGATAAATATGTTAATTATTATGACTCCGGCAGCGACAGCTATAAGTTTCCGGAAAATATAAAGAAACTTGCAGCTCAGTTTAAGAAAGAAGGGTTGGAGTTCAGGGAAGTAGGCGAAGGCTACACCGAAATCTGGTCTGTACCTGATCATTATTTTACCTTATTTAAAAATAAAGTAACTCCGGATTATAATGCCTATATTGCTCAGATGGCGATAGAAGCAAAAAATAATTATGCTGCAGATGCCGGATTAATCATCAGTTGGGAAGAATTAGGCGAAAGGCTGATATTTTGGGAAAATTTCATGAAGAAATATCCTGCAAGCCAACTCTTGAAAACAGTGAAGAAAGATTATAACAATTATCTGCATGATTATCTGTACGGAATGGACAATACCCCAACGTATGAAACGGCAGACGGAAAATTATACGATGAAAACAGGAATGAATATAAAAGGATTATAAAAAAATATCCTAATTCATATACTGCAAAAAGAGCTCAGGAATTTCTGAATCTTTTTGATGCTCAGCTGCCTGTGGATCAGATTCGTGAGAAAATGAACGTGGAAAACGATTATTAGTAAATTTAAATAAAAATAAAGTGAAAGTTTCAAAATTAGCGGCGAACCTGATTGGTTCTGAAATTGTAAAAATTGGTAATGAAGTAAATGATTTAAAAGCAAAAGGAGCGGAAATTGCCAATCTTACTATTGGTGACCTGAATTCTAATCTCTATCCCATTCCGGCACTGCTGAAGGAAGAGATTCAGAAGGCGTATCAGAATAATCTGACGAATTATCCGCCGGCCAACGGACTTTTATCTTTAAGAAAAGAAGTTTCCAAAGACCTGAAAAACAGATGGAACCTGGATTATTCACCGAACGATATTTTAATTACTGCCGGATCAAGACCGTTGATCTATGCCGTGTATAAAACAATCGTGGATGAAGGTGATAAAGTAGTATATCCTACACCATCATGGAACAACAACCATTATGCTTACCTTACTTCTGCAGACGCGGTAGAAGTGAAAACCACTCCTGAAAACAATTTCCTTCCTACAGCAGACGATCTGAGACCACACTTAGAGGGTGCCGTTCTTTTGGCACTGTGTTCACCACTGAATCCTACAGGAACAATGTTTACAAAAGAGCAGCTTTCAGCTATCTGCGAACTGGTTCTTGAAGAAAATAAAAAAAGAGGGGAAGATGAAAAGCCATTGTACCTGATGTATGACCAGATTTATTCTAATCTTACGTTCGGTGCGCAGCACGTAGATCCGGTTTCTCTTTTCCCTGAACTGAAAGAATATACCATTTATATCGACGGTATCTCCAAATGCCTTGCTGCAACGGGAGTGCGTGTAGGGTGGGGATTCGGTCCTGCTCATATTTTAGATAAAATGAAAGCCCTTTTAACACACGTTGGAGCCTGGGCACCGAAGCCTGAACAGGAAGCGACCGCGAAATTCTTTGAAAACCCTGACAATGTCAATGTTTTCGTTGAAGATTTCAAAGGAAAACTGGAAGAAAGCTTAAAAGTTCTTCACGGTGGAATCCAGGATTTAAAAGGAAAAGGATTGGCTGTAGAAAGTATAGAGCCCATGGGAGCGTTGTATCTTACGATCAGATTAGACTATATCGGAAAAACAAAACCGGACGGATCTGTTATTGAAAACTCTTCTGACTTGGTATTCTACCTGATTAATGATGCCGGAGTTGCTCTGGTTCCGTTCTCAGCATTCGGAGAAGCAAAATCTGAGCCTTGGTTCCGTGCTTCAGTAGGAGGTTTAGCGGTTGACGAGATCAAAGTAATGCTTCCAAAGCTTGAAAATGCTCTGAACGCTTTAAAATAATTGAATAAAATAAGCTTCGGCTACACTTAGCATGGCACAGTATAAATTAATAGTTAATATGACAAGTGTCACGCTGAGCGTAGTCGAAGCATTTTTTGAAAATAAGAAATAGGAAAATTTAGTTTTTATTAATGAAATTTCCAAAAAGGCCTTTTCTGAAAACCAAATTGTTGGGTTATTCAACATTAGGAATTATCTTTTTAGTGATTCTGAGTGTCTGGCTTTCAGGAAAGGATTCTCATAGATCTTTATTTCAGAACTCTGTTTTATCAACATCCATTTTGGCAAGTACTTTTTTCCTATTTATCAGTCTGGGGTTGTGTTTACCGTTATTTTGGTAGTACTTTTATATTTTCTAGGATTTTTGTTTTGGGGCAGCCGTTTTATTTTTTATAGCAATACTGTACTGGATTTTTTTTCGGGCTGTACGTCTGGTATTTAAAAATTCAGGAAAATGTAAAGGGAATTTACTGAAAAGTCTTACTTTCGGATTGTTTTATTCTTTTCTGTATATCTCCTGGATTTACGGAATTATCTTTTTAGCGAATTATATGACTCATAATTAATTAACTTATAACTTTAATAATAAATGAAAATCATAGCTGTTATTCCTGCCCGTTACGAAGCAAGCCGTTTTCCGGCAAAGCTGATGCAGATGTTAGGTGAAAAAACAGTGATCACGACTACCTATCAGAATGTTGCCGAGACAGGACTGTTTGATGAAGTATTTGTGGCTACAGATTCGGAAATTATTTTTGATGAAATTGTGAAAAATGGTGGAAAAGCCGTTATGACCGGACAGCATGAAACCGGAAGTGACCGTATTGCGGAGGCCGTGCAGAACATCGATTGTGATATTGTGATCAATGTGCAGGGCGATGAACCTTTTCTGAAATTAGAGCCTCTAAGGCAGCTTATCGACGTTTTTAAGGACGACGTTAATCAGGAAATTTCTCTGGCTTCATTAAAAATCAGACTAACGGAAAAAGAAGAAATTGAAAACCCGAATAATGTGAAAGTTATTACCGATAATAACGGATTTGCCCTCTATTTCAGCCGTTCCGTGATTCCTTTTCACCGGGAAGTTTCTTATAATATAAATTACTACAAACATATTGGCGTGTATGCTTTCAGAAAGCATGCCTTGCTTCAGTTCTCCAAACTGGAAATGAAGCCTCTTGAAATATCAGAAAAAATTGAATGCATCCGTTATCTTGAATATGGAATGAAAATCAAGCTGATAGAAACCAATTTCATCGGAGTAGGAATAGACACACCTGAAGATTTGGAGAAAGCCAGAAAATTAATTTGAAAAGCTGTAAACAGATAAGTCCGTCCGGCTTTTCACTTTCTTTGCTTTTTCGCCCAATTCCCCTTATATTTGAAATAAATAAGATTAATGAAGAAATTATTTTTAGTATTCGTACTGATACTTTCGCAGTTGTCTTTTGCACAGACCGCAAAAGAAATTATAGACAAAAATATAGAACTGTCCGGAGGATTAACGAATTGGAAGCTCTTGAATTCAGTACTGCTGCAGGGAAAAGTGATCTTAGGAATCAAAGATGAATACCCTATAAAAATTTACCAGCAGCGTCCCAATCTTACCAAAACGGTGATCAGCATCGGTGGAAAAGAAACGGCAATTGAAGGCTTTGACGGAACTAAAGGATATGCAATGAATTATGCAGCCAATAAACTTCAGGTATACCCTGAATATGTATCTGAAAGCTTTGATAATGATTTCATTGACTGGGAAAATAAAGGTTTTGATGCCAAATACCTGGGAAAAGAAAAAGTAGGTGAGATCTATTGCCACAAAGTGGAGCTTACCAAAAATGTCAATAAGAACATCTATTATTTTGATGTAAAAACGTATATGCTTTTAAAAGAAATCAAGAAAGATGAAACGTTGGTATATGCGGATTATAAGAAAGTAGGAAACCTTTCAATGCCTTTTAGGATTGAATCTTCAAGTACTAAAAAGGATGGAGACTTCGTTATGATCTTAAACAGGATAGACGCTAATAAAGTTTTCCCTGCCAATACATTTAGATTTTAATCGAAAGAAAAAATAATTACGGCAAAACTGCCAACTAAAATTGATAAGAATGAAAAATATTTTCTTATGGCTGCTTTCTTTTGTAGCATTTTTACAGAGCTGTACCAATCAGAAAAGTGAAATTTCTCAAGCTAAAACCAAAGAACTTATGGGAAAAACAATATATGATTTCAAAGTTGAAAGCCTTGACGGCAAAGAGATCAACTTTGCAGATTTTAAAGGAAAAAAGATCCTTATTGTCAACACAGCATCAGAATGCGGGTTTACACCACAGTATGCAGATCTGGAGAAAGTGTATGAAGAATACAAAGACAAACTGGTTATTGTAGGATTTCCTGCCAATAATTTTGGAGGTCAGGAGCCAGGAACCAATACCGAGATCGGCGCTTTCTGCCAGAAAAATTACGGAGTAACTTTTCCTTTGGCAGCTAAAGTTTCTGTAAAAGGCGATGATACAGCTCCTATCTTTAAATACTTAACGGAAAAAGATTTAAACGGGGTAAAAAATACCACCATCCTTTGGAACTTTACAAAATTCCTGATCGATGAAAACGGAAAATTAATTGATACCTTCATAAGTACTACAAAGCCTACTGACGATGCTATCACAAAGCATTTGAAGTAAGATAAATTATAAATAACGCTTCGGCTACGCTCAGCGTGACAGCTTAGAAAAATACAGATAGTATTAGAAATGTCACGCTGAGCGGAGCTGAAGCGTTTATAATTCAAGCTGTCTGCTTCTAGTCGTTGCTTTTCTCAGCAAAACAGAAAATATTTCCAAGCTTAATACTGGAATATCCATTGCTCTTTATTTTGGAAGAATTGATCATAGCTTTAGCTAAAACATCTGTAGGCAACGGTTTCTGACTTTCCAGCAGCCCCAACTTATTGGCGAATTTTATAATTCTGCTGCCCAGAACCTCTCCGGTTCTTTCAGAGTCTTTTCTTTCCAGCATTCCGGGTTTGAAAATAGTGATCTTATTGAAATGAAGCTGCTTCACCGCTTCTTCCAGTTCACCTTTCATTTTGGAATAAAAAATTTTAGATGTTGGGTTTGCTCCATAAGCCGAAACCAGTATATAATCTTCCACGTCATTCTCCTTTGCCGCTTTAGCAAATTCATACTGATAATCGAAATCTACTTTTCTTTGGGCTTCCTTACTTCCGGCATCCTTCAGCGTCGTTCCTAAGCATGAAAATGCAATGTCACCCTTCACTTTATCTTTCCATTCTTCCGGTTTTTCAAAATTAACCACATGAACTTTCAGCTTATCATTTTGGATATCCACAGGTTTTCTTACAAAGATATCGACTTCCTCAAACTCTTTGTCGTTGAGCAGCTGTTTCACCAGATCCTTTCCTGTAGCGCCCGTTGCGCCGATGACCAAAGCTTTCATAATAGTTGTGATTTAATATAGATGGTATTTTCTTTCTTAAATTTACTACATTTGAAATTAATATCAATGATCATTAATCACTTATCATTTATAAAAATTCATGGATGCCAACGAAATTCTAGACTATTGTCTTGCCAAAAAAGGAGTTACAGAAACTTTTCCTTTTGATAACGAAACACTTGTGATGAAAGTAGGAACAAAAATGTTTTTATTAATGGGCCTTGAAAGACAGCCATTGGGAATCAACGTAAAAACCGATCCTGAATGGAGTGCAGAGCTTCGTGAACAGCATCCGCAGATCTCAGGTGCATTTCACATGAATAAAACCCATTGGAATTCCGTGCAGTTGGATGGTTTAAAAAGGGATCTTATCTATAAATTAATAGATCAGTCTTATGAATTGGTTTTTAATTCATTAACGAAAAAAGCGAAAGAAGAGATTATAAATAGTTAGAATTGAAACTCCTGGGTCAGCCTTTTATCTTCATCCAATCTTTCAATCAGTTTCTCAAGACCTTCAAATTTAATCTCGTCATGAAGGAAATCTCTGAATCTTACCGTGATCTTTTCATCATAAATATCACCATCAAAATCAAGGATATAGACTTCAACGGTTAATTTTTCTCCGTTTACAGTAGGATTGGTACCAATGCTGAGCATTCCTTTATACTGCTGGCCTTTTACTTCAGTTTCTACAATATAAGCTCCTTTTTTAGGGAGAAGCTTAATAGATTCAGCATCAATATTGGCAGTGGGATAGCCGATTGTTCTTCCAATCTTTTCCCCGTGAACAACCGTTCCGGAAACAGAGTAGGAGTAACCGAGCATTTCATTGGCTTCCTTAATATTTCCTGTCAGAAGAGCATTGCGTACTTTAGTGGAGCTGATATTATTTTCGTGGATATTGATTGCTTCCATCTGCTCAACAACAAAATCCAGTTCTTTGGAAAGCTTTTGAAGGAGCTCGAAATTTCCGCTTTTATTTTTTCCGAATGAATGGTCGTAGCCTATGATAAGGTATTTTACATTCAGTTTGTCAATAAGGATCTGACGTACAAACTCTTCCCCGGTAAGGTTTCTGAATTCTTCATCAAATTCTTTCAGGAATAAATGATTGATTCCGTATTTTTCGATCAGCTGTTTTTTTTCATCCAGTGTATTCAGAAGCTTGAGATCTTCATTCGGATTAAAAACAAAACGCGGATGCGGCCAAAAAGTAAGAATAGCTGTTTCCAGATTATTCTCTGTACCTACATTAATCAGTTCATCGATAATACTTTTGTGCCCGAGATGTACTCCGTCAAACATTCCTAAAGATAATGCTAAAGGCTTTTGGGAGGAATAATCTTTAAAATTCTTGAAAACTTTCAAAACGGAAAAAATTTGACTGCAAATATATACATAATGTAACAATGTATCAATATAACAATGTACCAATATTTTTTGCGGAGAAATAATTGCTAGACTGGTAAATTGTTATATTGGTACATTAACAAAAAAGTATGATAAAAATCTTTTTTTTACCAATTGTAGGTTTATGAAGAATCATTATATTTGCACCAAGAAAAAATTTAGCAATGGCAAACCAAATTAAAGGTAAAATTTCTCAAATTATTGGTCCGGTAATCGACGTTGTCTTCTCAGATGTGGAAGCAATTCCAAGTATCTATGACGCGTTAGAAATTACAAAGGAAAACGGTGAAAAAGTAGTCTTAGAAGTAGAGCAGCATATTGGTGAAGATACAGTAAGATGTATTGCAATGGATGCTACAGACGGTCTTCAAAGAGGGCAGGAAGTAATCGGATACGGAAATCCTATTACAATGCCAATTGGTGAAGCCGTGAACGGAAGACTATTCAACGTTGTTGGGGATGCTATCGACGGACTTCAAAATATTTCTAAAGAAGGTGGTCTGCCAATTCACAGACCAGCTCCAAAATTTGATCAACTTTCAACTTCTGCAGAAGTTTTATTTACAGGTATTAAAGTAATCGACCTTATCGAGCCTTACGCAAAAGGAGGTAAGATTGGATTGTTCGGTGGTGCCGGTGTAGGTAAAACAGTATTGATTCAGGAGTTGATTAACAATATTGCAAAAGGGCACGGAGGTCTTTCAGTTTTTGCCGGAGTAGGTGAAAGAACGAGAGAAGGAAATGACCTTTTGAGAGAGATGCTTGAATCAGGAATTATCAAGTATGGTGATGATTTCATGCACTCTATGGAAAACGGAGGTTGGGATCTTTCCAAAGTAGATATGGAAGCTATGAAAGATTCTAAAGCTGCATTCGTTTTCGGACAGATGAACGAGCCGCCAGGTGCAAGAGCTAGAGTAGCACTTTCTGGTCTTACATTGGCTGAGTACTACAGAGACGGTGGTGAAAGCGGACAAGGTAGAGACGTACTTTTCTTCGTAGACAACATCTTCCGTTTTACACAGGCTGGTTCTGAGGTATCTGCACTTCTTGGGCGTATGCCTTCAGCGGTAGGTTACCAACCGACTCTTGCTTCTGAAATGGGTGCAATGCAGGAAAGAATTACTTCTACTAAAAACGGTTCAATTACTTCAGTACAGGCGGTTTACGTACCTGCGGATGACTTAACTGACCCGGCTCCTGCAACTACGTTTGCTCACTTGGATGCAACTACGGTACTAGACAGAAAAATTGCTTCATTAGGTATTTATCCAGCAGTAGATCCATTGGCTTCTACGTCAAGAATCCTTGCTCCGGAAATTATCGGTGAAGAACATTATAACTGTGCTCAGAGAGTAAAAGAAATTCTTCAGAGATACAAAGCGCTTCAGGATATCATCGCGATTCTTGGTATGGAAGAACTTTCTGAAGAAGATAAATCAGTAGTTTACCGTGCAAGAAAAGTTCAGAGATTCTTATCTCAGCCTTTCCACGTAGCTGAACAGTTTACAGGTATTCCGGGATCATTGGTAGATATCAAAGATACCATCAAAGGATTCAACATGATTATGGATGGTGAACTAGACCATTTACCGGAAGCTGCTTTCAACTTGAAAGGAACTATCGAGGAAGCTATCGAGGCTGGACAAAAAATGTTAGCTGAAAACGCTTAACTAGATAAATAGAATAAAGAAAAAAGAACAAAGACACTGTCTCTTTCTTTTTTCTTTTCTCTTTTCTCTTTAATCTAAGAAATATGAATATAAAAATTTTAACACCAGAATACGTAGTTTTTGAAGGAGAAGTAAACTCAGTATTGTTGCCGGGAAAAAGTGGAGAATTCCATATTATGAAAAATCACGCAGCAATTGTTTCTTCTTTGATCGGAGGTAAAGTAAAGCTTTTCACATCTTCAGTAGGTGAGGCTTATGCTAAAAACTTTACTAAAGAAAATGAGAAAGACTCTGTTTTTTCTTACCCTATCAAAAGCGGTGTTGTAGAATTTAATCATGATAAAGGAATTATCCTTTGTGAATAATTAAATGAAAAGCTAAATATATTTTCAAGAAAGTGTAACTTTGGTTACACTTTTTTTATGTTGTGTAAAAGTCTGATTTTATGAAGAAAAGTACAATCATATTCTTTACCGTTCTCGGGATCCTGTGTAATGCCCAAAATTTTAAAACCAAAAGAGGTATCATAAGCCTTGATGGTACTCATGTTGCCAAGATTTCAAACAAATCCAGCATCTATACATTCATGGACCTGAATGAAACCCCGATGTATACTATAGAATTTATAGATAAGAGTATAGTGGATTCTGTAAGAGACAGTTATATAAAACTGAACAGGGTCTACAACAGGGATAAAACAATAGAATTGGATTATATTTCTCCGTCAGCATTTTCCGGAGAGGAGAGGTCGGCAGTATATACTTCTATAAAAGGCCTTAAAATCATTGATAACAAAGGGATCAACATTAAAAATCTGGATGATATTTTTAAAAATATTCCCAAAAGGAAGCTGGATACCAAAACTAAAGATGCCTATACTACCAGAAGTAAAATTGATAAACTGAACATTGAAGTCAATAAAGTAGGCGAGATTATTAGTAACGGCATTCCCGTTGGATATTTCACCAACCTTCCGGTAAGTTTTGGTTCTGAGGATACTATTACTGACAAAACCTTCATAGATATCGAGGTCTATGACGCCAAGAGTAAATATATCGGAAAATATATTACCACTACAAAACAGATCAAAACAGCTAACGGAAAAATTTTTACCATTTACAGGGAAATGTCCGGCAGAGCTTCTCTGTTAAAATTTCCTACTTATAAAGCCATTGCAGAAAGAATGGCAATTATGGATCCGAGCTTTATTAAAGTTCAGGAAAAAGTAATTGTTGGTGATGTGGTGAAAGGAAATGCTGAAAAATAAAGATGATGTTATCTTTGAATACTCATAAAAATCCCGGAGATATAATTTTCCGGGATTTTTTTATTTTTTTTTAAAGATTACAGACTTAAAATTACTCCGTTTTCCTTAAGCTGCTGCATAGGTTTTGAGAACCAGAATAATTCAAAATCTTCAAAATTTTCTTCAAACTGACTCTTAAGTTGTTGAGCTGTAACTTTTTTCGGATTTTCTATAGAATTTTCTTTCAGTACATTCATCAGCCATTCCGCTTTATCCTGTTCCAGATCTACCTTTATAATATTGGTTTTTAAGTGGAACGTAAGAAGTGTATACGCACCAGAGTATTTCTTTTTATTTTTTATGCGATTCTCAGCGATTACATTTTTGGTCAAAAAAACAACCTTTGAGTTGCCTTTAAAGCCAAGCTGGGTATCATCCAGAAGACAGTCATGAATATAGTCAGGATGAACTGTTGTTTTCGGAATTTTAAAATCGAACCATTCCTGAAGCGGAAACTCAAAATTAATTCCGTGCATATAATTGAAAAGTGATTTTTTTAATCCAAAGCTGAACCGGCTGTGATCGATTCCGGTTTTGTCTTTAAAATCAATATCATTATTGGCAAACAGAATTTCCTGCTTCAGAGGGGTTACTCCAAATTCCTCAGGATTAATCCCGACAGGCGAATGCGCTGTCATGGCAAACTGATGCCAAAAAGCACTTTGAAGAATTCCCATTTCAAACATCTGCCTTACCATTTCCAAAGAGTCCACTGTTTCCTGGACCGTCTGAGTAGGGTAGCCATACATCAGGTAAGCATGAATCATAATTCCGGCTTCGGTAAAATTTCTTGTTACCTTTGCCACCTGTTCCACAGAAATACCTTTATCTATCAATTGCAACAACCGGTCACTGGCCACTTCCAGTCCTCCGGAAACGGCAACGCATCCCGAAAGTTTTAACAGATAGCATAAATCACGGGTAAAGCTTTTCTCAAACCGGATATTAGTCCACCAGGTCACTACAAGATTTCTGCGAAGAATTTCCAGAGCAACTTCCCGCATCAATGCCGGAGGGGCAGCTTCATCCACAAAATGAAATCCCGTTTCGCCCGTTGTCTTGATGAGTTCCTCCATTCTGTCCACTAAAATTTTAGCAGAAATAGGTTCGTATATTTTGATATAGTCTAAAGAAATATCGCAGAACGTACATTTTCCCCAGTAGCAGCCGTGGGCCATAGTCAGCTTATTCCATCTGCCATCACTCCATAAACTGTGCATTGGGTTGGCAATTTCAATTACTGAAATATACTGGTCCAGTTTTAAATCTGTATAATCCGGTGTACCGATATCTGCCTGTTTATAATCGTGTCTTTTAGAATTGTTTTTATAAGTAACTTTTTGGTTTTCAAGTAGAAATGTTCTTTTATATTCAGCCGTTTCTTCTGAAATATGTAAGCTGTTGTAAAGAAGCTCGAGAGGAAGTTCACCATCGTCAAGGGTGATAAAATCAAAAAATTCAAAGACCCTCTGATCTTTTACTTCCCGCAATTCCGTATTGGGGAAACCTCCGCCCATCGCAGTTTTGATGTGAGGGTAATTTTTTTTTATGAACTGAGCACATTTGAATCCGGCATACAGATTTCCTGGAAACGGGATTGAAAAGCACACCAGTTTTGGCTTCACCAGTTCTAGCTTTTCCTGAAGAATTTTAAGGGTAAAGCTGTCAATAAATGTTTGGTTATTGGATAGCTTTGAATACAGCTCATCAAAAGAATTGGCACTTTTTCCGAGACGTTCCGCATATCGGCTGAACCCGAAATCCGAATCAATATTTTCAATAATATAATCCGAAAGATCTTCTAAATATAGGGTAGCAAGATGCTTGGCCTTATCCTGAAGTCCCATATTTCCAAATGCAAAATCCATATCATCCAGTTGGTTGAAACGGGAAGCCTCAGGAAGGAAATTCATGCTGCAGATCTGTCTGGCCAGCGTAGGGGTTTTCCCCTGCAGAAAAGGAATAACCTGATCTATTGTTCTTAAATATTCTTCCCGTAATGCAAAGATTCGCTGTGAATTCTCGGAGATTTCCTGAAGGTTGATTGTTGTGCTGAAAATTTTCTCAAGTCCGTTTTTTGAAAATAATTCCAAAATAACATCAAGTCCCAGATCGGCCTGATAGCTGGAAATATTTTTGGTATTCAGAAAGCCTTTTATATAAGCTGTTGCCGGATAAGGAGTATTAAGCTGGGTAAAAGGCGGAGTAATGAGAAGAAGATCTTTCAACAGAAAATTTTTGCAAAGTTATTTTAAATTCATCTAAAATGAAAAATCTAGGCAGGAAAGTTTAAGAGTATTTTTTTAATTCTTTAAATACCTTATTAATATCAATCATTAAGTTTCCAGTGATAATAGGTCCATTTTATACCGAATAATCCGGGAGAGGTTTCAATATCGAGATAATCTCCTTTCCCGAATTGATGATAAGTTTTACGGTTTACATTAGCTGCAACAGGTTTTGAATTGTCCGTCAATGGTATGCCTTTTTCTTTTGGAATTATCTTAAACTGATAGTTGGTCATTTTATAATAACCTTCTGAGTCCTGTTTTTCTTCTATAGAGCTGGCTTTATCGGCAATTAAGTATCCTTGAGATGATGGTTTGGAAAAATCAAAAGATGCATTAACAGCTAAAAAGAATGGAATACAGTAATAACTCATAGTCTGCAAGATATTCTGAGTGTTGCTTGAAATATCATTAGCTTTCGTTTTAATAAAAAAACTCACTATTACCGGTAAAAGGAATAAAATTAACTGGGTAATTAAACTGAAATGATACCATTCAAGAATTTTCCACAGGATAAAGCCGTATAAAACAGGTGTGGCAAGAAACAGAAGCTTATAGCTAAGATACAGATCGATATTTTTCCTGTCAGTATCCTTTATGAAGAATCTTATCCAGGGAATACAAAAAATAGTCACACATAGAAATCTGAATTGCCAGGATACCGGTTCCGAAAACAATAAAGCTATACATAATAATATTCTTGTAATAAGAGAAAAAAAGATTTTCAGAATAATTTGCATAGTGTATTTGCCCATCGGTTTGCTGAGTAAATATAATATAAAATTTTATTACAGAATACTAATGGTCAGTCAGTAACTTTTAAGGTCGTCGACTGATTACGTTTTGATTTTCTGCTGTCTGCAATAACATTGAAGGTTACCCCTAAAAGGATGAGTGTAATACCAATAAGAAGATTCAGGGTAAATCTTTCATGAAACATGAAAACACTTACTATTACTGCAACTACAGGCTCCAATGCTCCTAAAATAGCAGTCGGAGTAGACCCGATATATTTTATGGCATACACCAAACACAGACTCGAAATGACAGTGGTGAGAAAAGCAAAAACAATAAAATTTAAAAATATAGATACGGAAGGAATGGCAAAAGATTCACCTTCGGCAGAAGCTTTTATCATAAAAAATGCTGAAGTAAAAAGCATAGAGTAGAATGAAAGCTTGAATCCTGATACTTTAAGGTCAGATTTATTAACGATCACCATATAAAGCGCATAAAATAATGAGCTCAGCATTACAATTCCAAGACCTGCAAAATTAATTTCCAGACCATTTTCTTTTAAACATAAAACAATAACCCCTGCAAAAGCAAGCAATAAAGATACTATGGAAAGTTTTGTGAGCTTTTCCCTGTAAAAGAAAAACATAATTAAAGCTACAATAACCGGATAAATAAACAGGACGGTAGAAGCAATTCCCGGTGTAAGAAAATCGTAGCCAATGAATAAAAATTCTGATGAAAGGGCGTAGCAGACTCCCAGAACAGAAAGGATCAAAGCTTCTTTTTTATTGATCCTGAAGTTTTCTCCGGAATACAGCAGATATCCGCCAACCATTAACGCAGAAAACAAAAATCTATAGAACAGACTAATGTCCATAGAAAAATGAGCCTGCTTCAGCGGCAGGATAAAAATAGGGATCAATCCGAATGAAACGGATGATAAAATACCTAATAAATAACCCTTTAATTTCATTCGGATTTATTTTATAAAAAACCACTGAAAGTGAATCAGTGGTTTTTCTAATATTATATGATGGATATCGTATTACATTTGCTTGTATTCGATATTCATCTGTTTTTCCATTTCTCTGTAGTGCCCTGAAGTTAATTTTTCACGGATTCCGTCAAAAGCAGCCAGTGTTTCATTAATTTCTGCATCTGTGTGAGAAGCCGTTGGGATCAGTCTCAATAAAATCATTCCTTTAGGAATAACAGGATATACCACCACGGATGTGAACACTCCATAGTTCTCTCTAAGATCTTTAGCTAAAAGAGTAGCTTCAATCGTAGTTCCTTCTATGAAAACAGGTGTTACGCAGGTATTGGTATTTCCGAGATTGTACCCTCTCTCTTTCAGACCGTCCTGAAGTTTTCTTACGTTCTGCCACAATTTCGCTTTAATTTCCGGACGGGTTCTCAAAAGCTCCAGTCTTTTCAAACCTCCGATTACCATTGGCATTGTTAAAGATTTAGCAAAAATCTGAGAACGAAGATTATATTTTAAAAATCTGATGATGGTTTCATCTCCAGAAAGAAAAGCTCCGAAACCTGCCATAGATTTGGCAAAAGTAGAGAAATATACATCAATCTGATCCTGGCAGCCCTGTTCTTCACCTGCTCCGGCTCCGGTTTTACCCAAAGTTCCGAAACCATGTGCATCATCTACCAAAAGTCTGAAATTGAATTTTGATTTCAGATCACAGATTTCTTTCAGTTTCCCCTGCATTCCTCTCATCCCGAAAACACCTTCGGTAATCACTAAAATTCCGCCTCCATTTTCTTCTGCTACCTTAGTTGCTCTTGCTAGGTTTTTCTCTAAACTTGCTATATCGTTATGTTTAAAAGTAAAACTTTTTCCCATATGAAGACGAACTCCGTCTACAATACATGCGTGGGAATCAGCATCATATACAATTACGTCATGTCTCGTAACCAATGCATCAATGGCTGAAACCATTCCCTGATAACCGAAATTTAATAAATAAGCAGCTTCTTTCTGAGTGAATTCTGCCAGTTCTTTTTCCAATTGTTGATGCTGCTGGGTTTCACCTGACATAGCCCTTGCACCCATCGGATAAAACATTCCGAATTCTGCAGCTGCTTTTGCATCAGCTTCTAAAACTTCCGGATGATTACAAAGTCCTAAATAATCATTTGCACTCCAGAAAATTACATCTTTACCTTGAAATTTCATTCTTGGGCCAATTGGACCTTCCAGTTTTGGGAAAACAAAATATCCTTCAGCGTAATCGGCGAACTGTCCCAACGGACCTGGATTTTGTTTGATGCGGTCAAAAATATCTAACATTTGTATAGTAATTTTTAAGTGAAAAAGCCTTTTCTGCAGAACACAAAAGGCTTAATTTGTATCGTGGTTTATTTAAATCTATTTAATAAATTCTGTCTTGAAAACTTCATCGTAATTGTGTACGCAGTTATTTACAAAACCCTGTTCGGCCATCCATTTGTCACTGTATACCTTAGTAATATACCTCGATCCGTGATCAGGATAGATCAGGACTATAATATCATCTTTGGTAAGTTCGTGAGACTGTGCATACTGAATCAGCGCCTGGGTTACAGCTCCGGTAGTATATCCTCCCATGATCGCTTCTTTAAGGGCTATTTCACGGGTTCTGTACGCGGACATTTCATCATTTACTCTTACAAACTCATCTACCTTGTCAAATAGCAGGGCAGCAGGGATTAAATTTTTCCCCATTCCTTCAATCTGATAAGGATGAACATCTTCTTTGTGGATTTCTCCTGTCTCGTGGTAGCTCTTCAGGATAGAACCGTCAGCATCCACACCGATAATCTTGATATCCGGATTTTTTTCTTTTAAGAATTTACCCGAACCGGACAATGTTCCACCCGTTCCAGTGCAGGCAAAAAGGTGGGTAACCTTGCCTTGTGTCTGCTCCCAAATTTCAGGACCTGTGGTCTGGTAGTGTGCATCAATATTCAATTCATTAAAATATTGATTGATGTAAACTGAATTTGGTGTTTCTGAAGCTATTCTTTTAGCTACTTCATAATAAGATCTCGGATCATCTGCAGCCACATTAGCAGGACAAATGTATACCGTAGCCCCTAATGCCTTCAAATAAGCAATTTTTTCAGGCTTAGTTTTGTCGCTTACCGCCAGAATACATTTATATCCTTTGATAATACAGACCATCGCTATAGAAAACCCGGTGTTTCCTGAAGTAGTTTCTACAACTACAGAATCTTCCTTTAATAAACCTTTTTGTTCAGCATTTTCTATAATATGAAGTGCTATTCTATCTTTTGTGGAATGTCCAGGATTATATGATTCTAACTTGGCATAAACGGTTGCAGGAATATCTTTTGTAACAGTATTAAGCTTCACCATAGGAGTATTTCCTATTAGGCCAAGAATATTATCGTAAACATTACTCATTATTTGTTATTTTCAATAAAAATCTGACCGCAAAAATACAAAAAAATAAATAATTACTAAACTTTTGTTTGATTTGAAGCCAGTGATTCAGCAAAATTTATTTTCTGATTTGCAATCTTAGCTGAAGTACAATCACAAATACTACGCCAAAATTTTTAAATTTTGTTAAAAACATTACAGAATGGTATAAAAGCCTTATTTTCGCGTAATTGATTTAATACTATGAAAAATTGGACTTTTAGGCAATGGAACACCGTTTTAGGATGGGTGATTTTCGTCATTGCATTTTTCACGTACTTGTCGACCATAGAACCCAATTTCAGTTTCTGGGACTGCGGTGAGTACATTTCCTCAGCTGTAAAACTTGAAGTAACGCATGCTCCCGGAGCGGCTTTATTCCAGATTGTGGGTGCCGTGGCAGCCATTTTTGCTTTAGGGAAAGGTGAAAATTATTCAATCGTGATCAATGCGATGTCTGCATTGTTCAGTGCATTGACGATTTTATTTTTATTCTGGACGATTACCCATTTTGTAAGACGGCTGTTGAACAAGGATTTCGAAGAAATTACAAAACACCAGGAAATTTCCATTCTTTTTGCAGGTGCTGTAGGTGCTTTATGCTTTACCTTTTCAGATACTTTCTGGTTTTCCGCGGTAGAAGGAGAAGTATATTCCATGGCCTCCATGTTTATTGCTCTGCTGGTATGGCTGATCACCAAATGGGAAAACGAATACCTTGCGAAAGACAGCGAAAGATGGATTATCCTTATTTTCTTTGTATTAGGACTTTCTGTAGGCGTACACATGATGGGGATGCTTGCGGTACCGGCTGTTTGCCTGGTATATTATGCAAGAAATTACAAATTTACCTGGAAAAACTTTATCTGGGCCAATGTGATCACCCTGGGAATTCTGATTATTGTTTTCAAAATTATCTTCCCATTGATCATGACCATGTTCGGAAGACTGGAAATATTCTTTGTGAACGGACTTGGACTTCCTTTCCACTCAGGAACGATAGTAGCCTTTATTTTAATGACGGCAGCTTGTTATTTTATCATTAAATATGCAAGAAGAGCTAAGAAAAATATATATCAGACTGCTGCTTTGTCAGTGGTCTTTATGATCATTGGTTTCTCATGCTGGATGGTTATTCCCATCAGAGCGAATGCGAATCCACCGATGAACCTTAACGATCCGGATACCGCCATTGGAATGCTGGATTATTACAACAGAGAGCAGTACGGTGACTGGCCTACCATTTACGGACAGAACTACACCGCCTTCCTTGATGCCAACGGAATTGAGAAAAACGAAGACGGCAGCTTCAAGACCAAAAAAACCGGTGAGATTTACGAAAAGGATGAAAAAACCGGAACCTACAGAAAAACAGGAGACCGTTTCAATTATACATTCAGCAAATCCCAGATCAGCTTAATGCCGAGAATGTTTAATGAAGATAAAGATGTCATGGCAAACTATATTTCCATGTACGGAGCTCCGGATTTTACCTTCAATTATGCCAATGAAGATGTGGCCGACAATCCACAGGCCAAGCAGATTTTTGACGAGCTGAGAGCGAAATATGAAGACAAATCCATTACGGCAGCAGATTATCTGAAAGTGAAACCCTACAACCTGATCAATGTTCAGAAGCCTTCACTGGCTCAGAATATGGATTATTTCATTACCTTCCAGAATGGGTATTACTTTGTAAGATACCTGATGTGGAACTTCGTGGGAAGACAGAACGACCTTGAAGGAAATATGGAAAACACCAAAGGAAACTGGATCTCCGGAATTCCTTTTATCGATAATGCCCTGCTTGGAAACCAGGATAAGATGCCTGCTAAATTCAAGAATGAAAGTACGGTTAAATTCTTCTTTTTACCTTTAATCTTAGGATTGATTGGTTTCTTTTTCCAGCTGAACAGAGACTTTGGAAGATTTTATGCACTGCTTTCATTATTTATTTTAACCAGTGTCGGCATTATTTTCTATACCGGTGTAAAACCTTTTGAACCGAGAGAAAGAGATTATGCGATGGTAGGTTCCTTCTATGCCTTTGCAATCTGGATCGGGCTTGGTGCCGGAGCTATTTTATGGTTTATCCAGTCTAAGATAAAATCAAACGGAGCCAACATTGCTTTAGGAGTAGTTTTATTGGGTGTCCCTTTTATGATGGGCTTCCAGAATTATAACGTCCACGACAGAAGCAACAGGTATACAGCTTATGACTATGCCTATTCAGTATTAAAGTCGCTTCCGAAGAACGATATTTTGTTTGTTTATGGAGATAATGATACCTATCCGGTATGGGCTATCCAGGAAACAGAACGATTCAGGGATGATGTGAAAGTGGTTAATTTTACCCTTGCTTCAACTCCCTGGAATTTAGATCAGATTAAGAGAAAAACATATAATGCGGCAGGAATTCCAAGTGAACTGACTCATGAGGACTATAGAGACGGTGTAAACGACCAGATCTATATGATGAAAAAAGAAGATTGGGAAGGAGTTTTCTCTATGCTGAAAGAGCAGGGAGTTCCTGACACTCAGTTTGGAGCTTTCAGAAAATATCTTACACAGGATTCATTGACATTGAAAGAGGCTGTTGCTTTTATCAAATTTAAATCTCCTGAAAAAGATGAGCTTCTGAAAATGTATTTCGGGGAAGAAAAATTTGAGAAATACAATATTCTTCCGGTGAACAAATTCATTCTTCCTGTCAATAAAGACAATGCTTTAAAAGCAGGAATCATTACCCAGGCAGATCTTCCGGACGTTGTGAACCAGATTATGATCACTTATAAAGGAAACACGCTTTATAAAAACAACCTGATCATGCTGGATATGCTGGCGAACTTTGACTGGAAACGTCCAATCAACTTCTCATCAGGAGGAATTTACGACAGTGAAAACATCTTTTATCTTGACGAATATCTTCAGTTTGACGGATTCAGCTACAAATTAGTGCCTATCCATACCGTTCCGAATGCAGATGGAGATATGGGAAGGGTAGATGTCAACTCCCTTTATAACGTTGTGAAAAACTTCAGATGGGGGAATTTTAAAGACCTGAACACTCATTTTGATGAAACTGCAACTTCAAACATTATGAGCTACAGAATGTCAGCAAGCCGGGCTGCTTCAGCACTGGCATTAAACGGAAAGAAAGCTCAGGCCGTAGAATTACTGGATCTTGCTTCAAAAGAAATTCCTGCTGAGAAATTTAATGATCCGCGTTCATTAAGCGCTATGGTAACCGGATATATTATTGCAGGACAGGAGAAAAAAGGCCTTCAGTTAGCAGAAATCCTTAAAAAAGGTATTTTTGAAGAATATGATTATTACCTGAGTCTTTCAAGAGCTGATCAGAACTTTGCAAGAAGACAGATGAGATCCAAACCTATGGAATATTCTCTTGTAGTAGCCGCTGTTACAGATGCTTATAAGAAATTGGGACAGAATGAAAAAGCGTACGCTTACCTTGTGAAATCTATTGAGCCGATTGATAAGAAGTTCAATGTTTTCATCAAAGAGCTTCAGCAGATGGGTAAAGAAAAGGCAATGAAAGAATCTGAAAATGTCCAGAAAATCACTCCTTTCTACCAGTATTTATTTGATGTGATGGAACCTTTCGATTCTACCTATTCCAAAGAAAAAGAGGATCAGATCACCACAGCGATTATTAAAGCAACACAATAAAACAGTAATAAAACGGAACTTCGGTTCCGTTTTTTTTTGTTATTGAATTCATAAATTTAAGATTATATTTGTGATACTAAAAATGCGTGATGGCTCAAAATAATAGAATCCCAATCTATGCCGTGATTTTTACGGTTGTTTTTAAACTTCTCTTTTTATTGACTCACTATATTCAGGAAGATGCTTTCATTACCTGGCGTGTAGCTCAAAATTTATTGGATTATGGAGTAATAGGTTTCAACGGAGAAACCAAAATTTCAGCTTCTACCACACATCTGTATGTTTTTGTTTCCTATCTTTTCAATCTGATCTTCGGAAAGGAATATTTTATTGAGCCTCTGCTGACCTTCAATTCCGTTCTTTTTACCATAGGAACATTGTTTCTTGCGCATCTTACCCTTAAGAATCCGTGGCACAAAGCTGTTTTTATATTTTTAATCGGAATATTGCCGCCTTCCATTAAAATTTCTATTCTTGGAATGGAATACGGGATACTTTTTTTCCTGGAAATGGCACTTCTATACTATGGGTTCAATAAAGATAAAAAATGGGCACTGATTCTTCTACCTGTTTTAATCATGTTTACAAGGATCGATACTGTTATCTTTCTGGGAATAGTATTTCTTGTTGATGTTTTCTGGAACAGAAAAATCAGATGGAAATATGTCCTTGGAGGCGTTTTGGGACTTTTATCCGTATTGTCTTTTAACTGGCTGTATTTTGGTGAGCTGGTAAATAATACCATTGTAGCTAAAAAACTTCTTTATGAACATGATTTTACTTTTGCACAAAACCTCGGTTATTTCCTGGTCAGCTTTGGGAATTTCTGGGGAATGCTGAAGCTGCCCGGAAACTTCAATCCGGCAACCATCATTATACTGATCTTTGAGCTGCTGTGCTTTATTTATCTTGTAAGACAGAAAGAAAAAAGGAATTATTTCTTATGGATGATTTTTATTTTCGGTTGGGTGAAGCAAATTATTTTTATCTCTCAAAAAAGCTTATTCGACTGGTATTACTGGGTTCCGCAGCTTCTGCTTTTTGTTCCCATCCTTATTTTTGTTCTGGAGCAGAAAGAGAAGAGAAATGTATGGTTATCCTTATTAATTGTATTTTATATAGTTCCGATGCTGGCTTTCCAAACCATACATGCTATTGCAACAGGACACGGAGAGTGGAATTACCGCAGAGAGATAGGTCTGTTTTTGGATACTTTCGAAAAAGATAAAAATCAGTGGGTTCTTTTGGAACCTGCGGGCTATGTACCCTATTTTTCAGGATTAAAAGCCATTGATGAAGTAGGATTGGTAGATAAGCAGATCCAGACGGAAATAAAAAAAGATAAAGCCCATTACTGGATCAATACCGTAAAAAAAAGGAAGCCAAAATATCTTCTTTCCTATAAGAATTTATTTGAAGGAAATGATGCTGTATATTATCAGACCCATTACAAGCTGATGAAAGAATTCAGAATAAAAGATAATCTGAAAAGCGATAACCCTATTCTGGAAAAGATTTACCGTCTTAAGCCTTCGGGAACGGATTATAATTTATATATTAAGAATGATTAAAAAGATTGAATAATTTAAAATTTAAAGAGTGATGGAAAAGAGGAAAGAAGTACACTATGATACTCCCTAAAACCCTGCCACCTAATACCTATTATCTAATCCCTGAAAAATATGAAATACTGTGCTTTTCTTCGTGGTGTAAATGTAAAAGGAACCAATATGAAAATGGCCGATGTATGCCAGGTTTTTAAAGATGCCGGAATGCTGGATGTAAGCTCAGTATTGGCCTCAGGAAATATTGTGTTCTCTTCCGATAAAAACGCCGGAGATTTAAAGAAAATTTTAGAAAAAGCAATGTCTGATCATTTTTCTTATGAAGCTTTTTTATTTATTAGATCCCTGGAAGAAACGGAGGTTTTTTGGAACAGTATCCCTTTTGAAAGCAATAATGATCTGCATAATTATGCTTTTGTAGGAAATCCCGGAGTCGAAAATGTTTTAATGAAAGAATTTGAAGCTGCTTCCAAGACTGAAAATGAAAAAGCTGAGATCGTTCGGGAAATATTTTACTGGCAGGTTCCGAAAGGAAATACTTTAGATTCTTCTTTTGGTAAAGTTCTAGGTAAAAAAAGCCTTAAAGATCAGTTCACCAGCCGTAACATCAATACTTTTGAAAAGATTCTGAAAAAAATGAATTCATGAGAAATCCGGATATTTTTTGATGACGCTTACATTTCCCACAGATTGCGCTGATGGTTTCGTATTATTTAAATAATAGTAAAATGAATAGGGTCAATAATTGTACTGTTCTCATAAACATATAAATCTGCATAATCTGTGAAATCTGCGAGAGACAAAAATATTTTAATTCCTTACCTCTAATTTTAACAGATATCTTTTTAACCCTTCAAAATTTTTATATTCCCTAAACCCTAAACCCTAAACCCTAAACCCTAAACCCTAAACCCTAAACCCTAAACCCTAAACCCTGAATCTCCACTCAAATAATTTCCGATTCTGAAACTTTATAAGTATTTTTACTGAACTTTTTAATTGAAATAAAAATGATCCAGTATTTAGATAATATCCACCACAAAGATTCAAAAAACTTTTTCCTTATTGCCGGCCCCTGCATCATTGAAGGCGAAGATATGGCATTAAGAATAGCAGAAAAAGTAATCAGCATAACGGACAAATACAATATTCCCTATATTTTCAAAGGAAGCTTTAAAAAAGCCAACAGGAGCCGTGTAGATTCTTTTACCACCATTGGAGAAGAAAAATCTCTGGAAATTCTTAGAAAAGTAGGAGAGACCTTTAATATTCCAACAACAACCGATATCCACGAAAATGAGCATGCTGCATTGGCTGCTCAATACGTTGATGTACTTCAGATTCCTGCGTTTCTAGTACGCCAGACCGATCTTTTGGTAGCTGCGGCAGCAACCGGGAAATGTGTAAGTCTGAAAAAAGGGCAGTTTCTTTCTCCGGAATCTATGAAGTTTGCGGTTCAGAAAATTACAGATTCCAATAACCAGAAAGTGGCTATTATTGAGCGGGGAAATTCTTTCGGATATACAGATCTGATAGTAGATTACAGAGGTATTCCTACCATGAGACAGTATGCTCCGGTGATTTTGGATGTTACCCATTCGTTACAGCAGCCTAACCAGAGTTCCGGTGTTACAGGCGGAAGACCGGATCTTATAGAAACGGTAGCCAAAGCAGGAATTGCTGTAGGTGCAGACGGAATTTTTATTGAGACTCATCCAACCCCCGAAACCGCTTTGTCAGACGGAGCCAACATGTTAAGATTAGATTTATTAGAAGATTTGTTACAGAAATTAACAAGAATTAGAGAATCAATTTTGTAATTGTTAAAAAATCCCTATTTTTAGAAATTCTTAAAATATTTCTTTTGAAAAAACTAGTTTTACCACTAAGCCTTATGGTTCCCATGCTGATTTTCTCTCAAAACAGAAAAAAAGATACTGCGGAAAGAGTAACCGATATTGAGGAAGTCGTTTTCCAGAAAAAAGTGATCGGGAAAACAAATGACATTACCAATGTAAAAATATCAGCAAAAGATGCCAAAGGAATTGCTACCATAGGTGGAGGAATTGAAGGTCTGCTTAAAACCCTTCCTTCCGTAAACTCCAATACGGAGCTGTCTTCACAATATATGGTACGTGGCGGAAACTATGATGAAAACCTTATCTATATTAATGATATTGAGATTTACAGGCCTTTCCTGATCAGAAATTCACAGCAGGAAGGAATGAGTATTATCAATCCTGATATGGTTTCGACTGTCAATTTCTCTGCCGGTGGGTTTGAGCCAAAATATGGAGATAAAATGTCTTCAGCTCTGAATATTTACTACCGTGAACCCGAAAAATTTGAACTTTCAGGAGAAGCAAGTTTGATTGGTGGAAGATTAACAGCCGGTTTGGCTTCAAAGAATAAAAAGCTGACTGCTTTATTTTCAGGAAGATACAGAAATACCAATTTAGTTCTAAATACGCTGAACGAGGATACGGATTTTAATCCTACCTACTGGGACTTCCAGTCTTATATTAATTATCATCTCAATGATAAATTCTCCATGTCTTTCATTGGATATTACTCCAAGAACGATTATGAAATGGTTCCCAAAGCCAAGAGTGTAACTTTTGGAAGCCTTCAGCAGCCGATTACTGTGAATATTGGCTATGGCGGAAGGGAACAGGACATGTACAAAAATATGATGGGTACTTTTTCCCTGCACTATAAGCCTTCGGACCAATGGAAGTTTACACTGGACAGTTTTGCTTATCAGAACAGAGAAAAAGAATATTATTCTATTGCTTCAAGCTATGAGATCCAGACTTTTGATCTTGTGACAGGAGCTCCAAATCCTTCTTTTGATGGCGGCGGGCAGATAGAGCATGCGAGAAATGATCTGTTTGTAAGAACATACGGAACCCAGTTCAGAGCTAAGTTTTCGCCTAATATCAATACCGATATTGAAGTCGGATTTAAATACGAAAAAGAAAACCTGAATGATAATACCAATGAATGGAAATTGGTAGATGCTGCAGGATACAGTATTCCACGTCCTATCGATGATCCGCGGACAGGTCAATCAGGAGATCTGGAGCTGTTTTACCAGATTGCAGGGAAAAATAAAATAGAACCATCAAGGTTATCTGCTTATGCGCAGTATTCTCAGAAATTTTACTGGGGAGCCAGCAAAGTATTCCTTAATGCCGGAGCCAGAGTTTCAAACTGGAGCTTCAATAAAGAAACGATCTTTTCACCAAGATTCCAGTTTGCGATAAAACCAGATTGGGATACGGATATGCTCTTCAAGCTTTCCGGAGGAATCTATTACCAGTCGCCATTCTACAAAGAGATCAAAGATCTTGACGGAAACTTCAATTCCGATATAAAATCTCAGCGTTCCATGCAGTTAATTCTTGCCAACGACTATGAGTTTTATATGTATGACAGGCCATTTAAGCTGACTACAGAAGCGTATTACAAGAAAATGGATGATCTGATTCCCTACTATATGGATAATGTAAGAATCCGTTATTCTGGAAAGAATAATGCTTCAGGATATGCTTATGGAATTGATACCAGATTATTCGGGGAATTTGTTCCGGGTGTAGATTCATGGTTATCTGCAAGTTACGCCAGGGTATACGAAAATATCGACGGAAGAGGAAATATTCCGAGACCTACAGATCAGAGATTCAGATTTGCGATGTTCTATCAGGATTATATGCCTAAATTCCCGTCCATGCGTGTCAATCTTACCTTGGTATATGCAATGGGACTTCCGAATGGCGCACCCGTTTTCACAGATCCTTACCAGTATCAGAAAACATTGCCGTCCTATAAAAGAGTTGATTTAGGACTTTCAAAAGTATTTATTGATTCCAAAGACAAGAAAAAACGTTACGGTTTCTGGGGTAATTTTGAAGAATTAACCTTAGGCGTTCAGGTGTTTAATGCATTTAATATTAATAATACCGTTGCCAATCAATGGATTACAGACTACAATTCGAGTGTCATGTATCCGGTTCCGGTACGTCTTACAGGACGTTTCTTCAATGTAAAACTTGAATTCAAACTGTAGAATAGAGATTAGATTTTAGAAATTAGAATTGCTGAACAATAAAATCTGATCAATCTGTAAAATCAGCGAGAGAATAAAATAAAAAAAGCTTCTGAAATGTCCAGAAGCTTTTTCATTAGGCAGAATTTTATAACAAGTATACAGAATTTTATAACAACAGTTTGAAGGATATTTTTACCTTTGTCCTATCAATGAAAAAGATTCTTGCCATATTGTTTTCTGTTTTCTACTTTGGATTCTCTTCCGGAGCAGCATTCAGTATACATTTCTGTATGGAGGAATTTGTTTCCGTAAGCCAGAAAACCTCAGATATTTGTGGTAAATGTGGTGTCAAAGAAAAAAAAGGATGCTGTAAGACTGAAATTAAAGTCGTAAAAGTAGATGATTCCCAGAAGTCTGATCTGCTGATGATCAATTTTTTAGGTCAGATCGTTCCGGATGTAATGCAGCAACAGATTTTCTTTGTCGACAAATCTTTTTCAGCTACAAAATTTACTCAGATAAGAATCAATGGGCCACCTGAATACAGGCCGGTTCCCATCTACATCAATCATTGTCATTTTAGAATTTAAGATCCGTCTGTTGTCTGGTGTAAATCAGATGATTACTCCTTCGCAGGCAACACGGCTCAACGCATGATGCGTTTCAATTATTCTTTATTAAAATTAATTCTAAAATTTAAAACAATGAAAAAGTATATCATTACAGCAGCATTATCCCTATTCTCAATCCTTTCACTTTCTGCGCAGTCTAAAAAAGACGCTCAGGTTTCAAAACTGTATCAGAACTATATTTCCATTAAATCGGCTCTGGCTTCAGATGATGCGGATAAAACCTCAAAAGCGGCTGCAGAATTTATCAAGACAGCATCAACTGTAGACTACAAACTGGTTTCTGAAGGTAACCTTAATATTTTAAGAAAAGATGCAACGCTTATCTCTGATGCACGGAATATTACAGCTCAGAGAGAAACCTTTTCCAATCTTTCTGAGAATATGATCGCTTTGACAAAAGAATTTAAAATTTCAGAAAAACCTGTTTACGTACAATATTGTCCAATGGCTGATTCCAGCTGGCTAAGTGATGAAAAACAGATCATTAATCCTTACTACGGAAAATCTATGCTTTCTTGCGGAAGTGTAAAGTCAGAAATAAATTAATTATTGTATTTAATTTTAAAACAATAAGTTACATAGCTTGAATTATAATTAAATTTAAGATGTGTGCCTTTTAAAAAGTTCGGAATATTATGAAAAAACTGATCATATTTCTGGTGCTTTTGTTATCTGTTTTTACGTTCGCGCAAACAACGAAATCTTATTATACCTGCCCAATGCATCCTGAGGTAGTTTCTTCAAGACCAGGAGACTGCCCCAAATGTAAGATGACGCTGGTAAAGAAAACAGTTGTAGTAAGACCAAAAGCTACGGTTCAGCCACAACCCAAACCTGTACCTAAAACAGTTCAAAAAGCAACAGATGCTAAAATCAACAAGTCTAAAATAAAAACAGAGGCTAAAACTAAGACTGTTCAAAAGCCAAAAATTAAAGAGAGTAGAATAGATAAAGCTAAAACGAAGTCTCATGTTCAGCCGAGACCTGCTGAATCTCAGTCCGCAGCTGTTTATGCTTGCCCGATGCATCCCGAAGTCACTTCAGACAAACCGGGAAAGTGTCCGAAATGTGGAATGGAGCTGGAGGAAAAAGCAAATCACCAACATACAGCTGTAGAAGAGCCAAAAACGGATCAATCTGTATTCAAAAGAAACTCTGAAAACGGAAAGGTTACTTTTGGAGGCAAAACAGTGAGATATGATCTGTATGTAAAAGATACGATCGTGAACTTTACAGGGAAAAACCGGAGAGCGATTGCGATCAACGGAAAGCTGCAGGCTCCGACCTTATATTTCACGGAAGGGGATACAGCGGAGATTTATCTTCACAATATGCTTAAAGAAAATACCGGGCTTCACTGGCACGGAGTGATTCTTCCTAATGAACATGACGGGGTTCCATACCTTACGACTAAGCCTGTAACACCGGGAGAAACTCACTTATATAAATTCAGAGTCTCTCAGAACGGAACGTATTGGTACCATTCTCATGAAGCTTTGCAGGAACAGATCGGGATGAACGGTATTCTGGTCTTCAATAAAAGAGAAGGAGAGCCTAAGCCGTCTTATACCAAAGAAATCCCTGTATTATTAGGTGATTGGAGTGATGAAGACCCTATGCAGATTGCGAGAAGGCTTCATATGGCCAATACAGACTGGTATGCCATTAAGAAAAATGCAGTACAGAGTTATTGGGAAGCCATTAAATCCGGCAACTTCGGGACAAAAGCTTTGAATGAATGGAAAAGGATGGAAGCTATGGATGTGAGTGATGTTTATTACGATAAATTTCTGATCAACGGACTTCCAAGCTCCGACTATTCCAATCTGAAAGCCGGTGATAAAGTGAGACTGAGAGTCGCCAATGGCGGATCGTCCACGTATTTCTGGCTGAATTACGGAGGCGGAAAAATAAAAGTAGTAGGAAATGATGGAAATGATGTGGTTCCGGTAGAAGTTGACCGCCTCATCATCGGGGTTTCGGAAACTTATGACATTGAGGTAACCATTCCTGAAAACAAAAGTTTTGAATTCCGCTCCACATCAGAAGACAGGGTAGGACATGCTTCACTGTGGCTGGGTTCCGGTGAAAAAGTGGAAGCACCCAATCTTCCGAGGCTGATGCTTTTTGAAGGAATGAAAATGATGAACGGCATGATGGAAATGAGCGGGAATATGAAACCGATGAATATGACCATGGGCAACCAGATGATGGATATGAATGAAGTGATGTATCCCGAACTTCCCGAAAGCCAGAGGAAAATGACGATGAAGCATATGAATGAAATGATGGGCGTTAAGACTAAGGAAGAAGATCATTCGAAGGCCACGGGGCACGAAAATCATGCAGGAATGGAGATGAAGGAAGAAAAATCAATCAAAAGACTTTCATACAACCTCTTAAAATCTCCTGAAAAAACTATTCTTCCGGACGAAAATGTAAGAGCGTTGAAGTTTACATTAGAGGGAAATATGAACCATTATCTGTGGACTTTAGACAATAAAACGGTTACGGAAACAGATAAAATTCTGGTTAAAAAAGGTGAAATCCTGAGAATCACGATGTACAATAATTCGATGATGCGCCATCCGATGCACCTTCATGGCCATGATTTCAGACTGATCAATTCAAAGGGAGAATATTCTCCTCTGAAAAATGTGGTGGATATCATGCCCATGGAAACCAGTACCATTGAATTTGCCGCCAATCAGGATGGCGACTGGTTTTTCCACTGCCATATTTTATACCATATGATGGCCGGAATGGGAAGAATATTCAGTTACGAAAATTCAAAACCCAATCCACAGCTGCCTGACAAAAAGCTGGCCTGGAAAAACTTTCTGAAGGACAACAGAATGATCAGCTCAATGGCAATGCTGGATATTGCAAGCAATAAAGTACATGCGGAAACGATGACGATGTTCGGTCCGAGATGGGCCAACCTGAACGAATTTCATTCCAACTGGGATTTTGATCATTTCGAAGGAAATGTGAAAGTAGGAAGATTCCTTGGGAAATTCCAGTGGGCGCTTCCCTATGCGGGGCTCAGAATTCAGAAGAACCATGAGATCATGGAAAGGCAGATGGCAGAGGATATGGGAATGGAGTTTCACGGGAAAAAATCGTGGTTCGGACAGCAGAAAGCCTCAAAAGACAAATATGCTTTCATGGTTGGGGTACAGTATCTTTTACCAATGCTGATTACAGCAGATGCAAGTGTAGACCATAACGGAAAAGTATTGCTGGAGCTAAGCCGTGAAGATATTCCGATATCCAGAAGGATAAGGGGTAATTTCAGCCTCAATTCTGATGGTGAATTTTCAACCGGACTGAGATATATTGTCCAGAAATGGGTATCTGTTTCAGGGAATTATGATAATGAAATGGGCTGGGGAGCCGGAATCACCCTGACTTATTAAATAAAAGGAACTCAATTTGGGTTCCTTTTTTATTTCCATATTCAAAATATAATATATTTTTGTATAAAATGAGCTAATCATGATCCACAGGATTATTCAGACAAAACCGCTTCCGTTATTCATTTTTCGTCTAACAGCCGGATTAATTTTCCTGTCAGAAGGATTACAGAAATTTATTAACTCCGAAAGTGTTGGTACGGGAAGATTTGCAAAAATAGGTTTTCATAATCCTGAATTTTGGGCATCACTGGTAGGTTCGGTGGAAATTATATGTGGAATTTTACTGCTTTTAGGCTTTATTTCCAGATTGGCTGCGCTTCCTTTATTAATTATTATGATAGTGGCTTTTATTACAACAAAAATTCCAACTTTTCTGGACAGGGGCTTTTGGGTTTTTGCCCACGAATACAGAACAGATTTTGCCATGACGATGCTTCTGATCTTTTTACTGTATTTTGGAAGTGGTAATTTTTCAATAGATAAAAATTTGATAAGCCGTGAACAGAAATAATGAACTGAAGGTACTTGCCCGTGTTTTTACCACTTTGGGAGTGACTGCATTCGGTGGTCCGGCGGCCCATATAGCCATGATGCAGCAGGAAGTGGTCGCTAAACGAAAGTGGATGAGTGAAGAACATTTCCTGGATCTGATGGGAGCTACAAATCTTATTCCGGGGCCCAACAGTACCGAAATGGCAATGCATATAGGGCAGGACAGAGCGGGCTGGAGAGGTTTGATTGTAGCAGGAGTATGCTTTATATTTCCGGCAGTAATGATAACGTTATTTTTCGCATGGCTTTATAAAGAATACGGACAGCTTCCTGAGGTTCAGCCATTTATTTATGGGATTAAACCAGCTATTATTTCAATTATTCTGATCGCCATTCTACCGCTGGCAAAAAAATCATTAAAAAATATACAGCTCGGAATCATTGGTGCCACGGTACTGGTGTTGGCTTTAGTGGGCGTCAATGAAATATTACTGTTATTTGGTACCGGACTATTAGCTATGGCTTTATCATGGTTTTCAAACAGGAAAACAATCAATTCTTTTTTACCTCTGGGTATATTACAGGTTTCAGATGTCAATTTATTTTCAGCGGTCAATGTAAGTCTGTTTCTTACATTTCTTAAAATAGGATCTATTTTATACGGAAGCGGGTATGTATTATTTGCCTTTTTGGATGCCGAACTGGTGGAAAAAGGGTTGTTGACAAGGCAGCAGCTCATAGATGCTATCGCTGTGGGACAGTTTACGCCGGGACCTGTATTTTCTTCAGTTGCCTTTATTGGGTATCAGATCAACGGATGGCAGGGAGCAGCAGTTTCTACAGTAGGTATTTTCCTACCCTCATTTATATTGGTAGCATTATTAAATCCTATTGTAAAAATGATGCGGAATTCAAGTCTTTTTTCCAAATTTTTAGATGCTGTAAATATAGCCTCAGTAGCGATAATTATTTCTGTTTGCTATGTGATGGCAAAAGAAAGCATCAGCGACTGGCGGGCAGTTCTTATAGCTGTATTATGTCTGATACTAAGTTTCAGCTTCAAAAAGATCAATAGTGTATGGATTGTTTTATTGGGATCGTCTCTGGGATATGTATTGAATTTGCTTTAATAGCAAGGGCTTTCCTGTTTCTGCTGGGTTTACACATCATTTTATTTTTGCATTAACTTACATTTCCAGCCGGATAATCTTTTCTGCCAGTTTTTGATTGGTGACATCCGGTATCAGCCGCATAAAGAAATTACGCAAAGTGTTTCCCTTTTCCCACTGCGAAATCCTTCCGATCTTCCAGCTGGTATTAACGATATAATCTACCTTTTTCCTTCTAATCTTTTGAAATTCTTCAAAAACAGCATTGAAATCCTTGTTGTTTTCCAGTAATCTTCCGATGATATAAGCATCTTCAATAGCCTGGCAGGCTCCTTGTCCCATATTCGGAGTGGTTGCATGGGCAGCATCACCAATCAGACAAAGATTTTCAGAATACCATAACGGAATAGGAGACAGGTCTGTAATATCATTAAGAATGATGTTCTCCTCTGAAGTTGCTTCCATAATATCTGAAACAAGAGGATGAAATTCTTTAAAACTTTCAGTCAGACCGAAATAACGCTTATGATTCTTTTCATTAAACAAAGCATACCAGTATACCTTTTTCTCTGAAATCTTCACAAAACCGAAGCGTTTTCCTTTTCCCCACAATTCAACAGCCTCCTGATCAAACTGTTCCGGTAAATCAAATGTAACCAGTCCGCGCCAGCATTTCTGTCCGGTATTCCGGATAGTTCCGGTATTCAAAATCTGATTTCGGGTCCTGGATTTTATACCATCTGCCCCAAAAATGATTTTACTTTCCGTTTGTTCTCCATTGTCAAAATATAAAGAATAGTTCCCGTTCTTTTCGATCTTATCTAAAGAATGATTGAGCCTGATGTATTCATTACCGATATTTTCAGCCAGTATTTTCTGGAGTTCAGCTCTGTGAATAGCTACATTGCAGGATTTATATTTTTTTTCCAGCGCGGGAATGCTGGTTTTTGTGATCGGCTTTAAAGATTCATCGGTTATGGAAATTCCATGAATCTTGTTTCCTGCATTTTCTATTTTTTCTTTTAATCCTAATCTGTCAAAGATTTGCATGGCATTAACAGCCATCATGATTCCGGCTCCCACAGGTTTTATTTCCGGGGCAGCTTCAAAAATGGTAAAATCATATGACTGCTGCTTCAGGATATTTCCCAAAGCCAGTCCGCCGATTCCGGCTCCTATGATTGAAATAGTGTTCATCAGAATAGGATTTTATTTTTTAAAGGCTTAAAATATAGTTTTCAGATACTTTTTTAAATCCGTATTTATTGAAAAAATGATGGGCTCCTGTATTACTGATCCCGCTTTCCAGCATCATAAAGCTGATCTTCCAGTTTTTGGACTCTTCTACAGCCTTCTCTAACAGTTTACTTCCAAGGGATTGCCCTCTAAATGATTGATCTAAAAGCATATCTTCCAGTACTGCATAATTTTTAAATCCGCGAATAATATTGAAAATCAGCATTCCGATGATTTTTCCTTCCTCATTTTCAGCAATCAGGATATTTAATTTTGACGTATGGTCAGCATCAAAACCCGAATTAAACTGATGGGTCAATATTGCTTTAAGATCCGGATTCCAATGATTGGAATCTAAAGCTCTCCCTGAAATTATTTCTCCGTGAGAGATATAGGAATCTGTTTTATGGTCAATAAAGAAATCAACCAGTTCTTCCGTTCGTTTAGTATCCGTAAGCCATTTCGTGGTGTAATTCATTTTTATTTTAAATTTTTCAGTTCGTTCAGCAACTGACTCTGTTTGTTGATGAAATTTTCCAGACTGTCCGTTTTCAAAGGATGAGCATTCTGGTATTTTTCAATTTCCGGAAGTGTTTTCCTGATTTTGAAAGCAGTATACAGATTACTGATGTTATCATTGTTTGTATTGACTTTGGCGATCAGTTCTTTTACTTTACTGATCTTAAGATCATATTGGCCGGAACTTATTTTAATTTCTTTCTCCAGCTGTTGTTTCAGAAGGGAATCTTTAATAAGAGTAGCTTGGTTATGAGCATCAAGATAGAAAGATTCAGATTTTTGGAGGGTTTCCCCATAAACGTCCAAAACTTGTCTGCTCTCTTCATTTATCCCTATAATCTTGTCATCCAGGGCTTTCAGGTTTTTATCGTTTTTGATCAGTTCATAATAAATCTGGTCAACCATATCCCCCTTACGATAGCTCTTCAGGGAACCGGAAACAGATGATTCTGCATTATCAACGGCATTTTCTACAGCCGGAGCATTTCTGGACTTATTTTCTTTACAGGAAATTGTTAATATGGCTAAGGCGGAAGCAAAAAGTATTTTTTTCATAAGTTTTTAAATTGGTGTTATTCCTTATTAGTTGAAGATACTTCAAAAAATGTTACATCGTTTACATAACCGAATGCAAATCAAAATTTTTATTTTTAAAATTTAAAGTGATCTTGAAATTTCCTAAGCCTGTATCTCCTTGAATTTCCAGTATATCATTTCGTATTTCCTTAAAAGAAGTATTAAATCGTAGAGAAACGTAAGGGAAGTTTTCGGGACTATGGATTAATTGTAAAATGGGCTTATTGAAAGGTATAATAAAGATCTCATGATTTAAAAAAATGATTTCTGCCTTATAATAGGTAAGTTTTGCCCCTATTTTTGAATAACTTTCAATACTCGTTTCAATATTTTTGATTGAAGTATAGTTTCTGCCTTTTATAGTTTTGAAAAAGAGTATATGCCTATTCTTATGATAAAAATAGAGTAGGACATTAATAAAGATAAAAAATAAAATGATTCCTCCGATCAAAAAACACACATCAGTATTCATAATACAAAAATAAAAAACGGAGCCTGAAAACAGATTCCGCATACATTGTTTTACGCTAAAAATTATTTACCTAAATAAGATTTCAAAATCTTGCTTCTGGTATTATGTTTTAGTCTCTTAATTGCTTTTTCTTTAATCTGACGTACTCTCTCTCTTGTAAGATCGAAAGTTTCACCGATTTCTTCTAAAGTCATTGGGTGTTTCCCGTTCAGTCCGAAGTACAATCTTACTAAGTCAGCCTCTCTTGGTGTCAAAGTATTCAATGCTCTTTCGATTTCAATCTGAAGAGATTCAAGCATCAGATCTTTGTCCGGGCTTGGAGATTCTCCTGAACGCAATACATCATAAAGATTAGAATCTTCACCTTCTACTAAAGGCGCATCCATAGACAGGTGTCTTCCGGAGTTTTTCATAGATTCTTTAATATCTTCCTCGCTCATATCAAGAACTTCAGCCAGCTCTTCCGGAGAAGGTGGTCTTTCGTTTTCCTGTTCAAGGTGAGCGTATGCCTTATTAATTTTGTTGATGGAGCCGATTTTATTCAACGGAAGCCTTACAATTCTTGACTGTTCAGCTAGAGCCTGTAAAATTGACTGACGAATCCACCATACCGCATAAGAGATAAATTTGAAACCTCTAGTTTCATCGTACCTTTTTGCTGCTTTCATCAGTCCTAAGTTACCTTCATTAATTAAATCGGGTAAAGAAAGACCTTGATTTTGGTATTGCTTAGATACGGAAACTACGAAACGAAGGTTGGCTTTGATTAATTTCTCCAGTGCTGCTCTGTCGCCTGCACGTATTCTTTGTGCCAGTTCTACTTCTTCGTCCGCAGTGATCAGTTCCACTTTACCAATTTCCTGCAAATACTTGTCTAATGAAGCAGTTTCCCTGTTGGTTACCTGCTTAGTGATTTTTAATTGTCTCATCTATTTTTATCCTCAAAAAAGAGTTACTATATATTATACGTATGAAGTGATATAAAGGTTACACCAGTTTTAATTATTTTTTAAATTTAAGGCAGATACTAGAGATCAGGCATGAGATTTCTGATATGGCAGTCAAAATTTAAGCTTAAATTCTTCCATCTTCTGGCTTTCTTCATTAACAAAAAAAGCGGAACCGAAGTCCCGCTTATATTGATTAGATTAAAGGTCATCAACTACTAAAACAGATCATTCAACAGTTTTGCCAGTCTCAGCCCTCCGTAAAGAAGCTGTCTTTCAAGTGTCTCATTGAATTTATACTGATAATCGTACGATAATTTTGAATCATTTGGAGTTTGTGCGTAGATTTTGTTCGCTATTTTATGAGAATCATACATCCAGTCCTCTACAGTTCCGGCCTGAATCTGCTTTACTTCTTCTTTAGATTTAATGTCTAAAAGATGGGCATATTCCGTATAGCTGTATTTCTGTGAATCTACCAGCTTTCCGTCCCATACCGAGTGAAGATTGGTTTTGTCTCCAAAATAGGTTACATTGATTTTGTTTCCTCCAAGATCCTCGGCTCTTCCTACGTGAAGAGGCTGGGAGAGGTCTCCCATAATATGGATAAGGAATATCAGTGCAATTTTCCTGTCTTTTTCAGAAGTCTTTTCATCTTTGATCTGGCTGGATAAAGTGTTTATCTGGGTATAAAGGCTTGGACCTGCCTGCATTTTCAGATTTTGGCCAAAAGCTTTAAAATCTGCCTGAGGATCAATATTTACATAATGCCATGCTGAAGCCTGCTTCCAGACCCCTGTGGTATCAGATTTGATGAAGTCCGGCCAGTTTGCCCAGTAGGCAAGACGTTCTTTGCCCATTATTTTTCTTATTTCTCTTTTTGCTTTGCCCGACAGGTGGTTTTCTGCAATCTCTGCAATGACGCGGTGCCCTGTAAGCCCCCATGCATAGGAATAAAGCGAAGATGAAATGAATGCTAAAATCAGAATTTTAGAATAAATACTTTTCATTATAAATAACATTTTACAAGCTGCAAAGATACGTTCCGGTTTCTGAACCTGTATCAATTATCATCATTTTTCTTATTTCAAAAATATTAATAAAAATTAATCTAAATAAAAAAATACAGAATAAAATCCTAAACAGTATTTAAAATGTTGATAAAATAGACATAAAAGTCTGTTTGTCAGCTGATAAATTTAATTTCAAACCTGCCATCTAAAATAAAGACAAACCGATATTACCGTATTTTTACGGAATTTGTCATGGAATATTCCTTTTAATGTCAATAAATTAGTATTTTTAAGATAAAATTATAGCCAAATTATTTTTTCAAACTTATGAGATATATTATCTTTACAAGTCATAATCACAGGAAACACTATGTATGAGAATAATATTGTAGACATGTATTACAATAAACTGCAGACCGATTTCAAAGCTGAAGCCGTGGCGGTGAATCTTTTGAAGTACCAGCGTGCGGTAAGCAATATATTTATAGAGCGAATAGGAATCAATGACCGGGCTTATCTTAAGGATATCAAAAGTATTTCGAGCAGCTATTTGGGATTTGATGAGGAAGTATTCACCATAGAAACCTATAGAGAGGGTATTTATGACTATCTTCCGGAAGGGCTGTTTCATCCGCCTTCTCTGGGAGCTTCCCGGAAGAATGTAGATTCTGTGGTACGTGAGATCCGTAAACAGAAAAAAGTAGAAGAGGATGCCCGTAAATTTTTCCGTCCTTTCGAGCTGGAAGTTTTTTTTACGGAAATAAGTTCCCTGCTTAAGGAATCTGAATTTGATATTTCAAGCAGTACAGATAGCCTTTTGGACACGGTGAGTGAGCTCTGGCCACTTATAAAAATGCTGGATCAGCAGAACGCGTATATTTTTATCTATATTTTACCCTTTTTTCATCAGATCAGAGGCGATAAAAGATGGTTTGAAAGATGCATGACAGCTTTTCTTCAGGTACCGGTAGAAGTTACTTTTGCCCCGAATATTATCGACAGGATAGAAAGAAATGACGATTCTATGTTGTTGGGAAACTCCAAACTTGGGGTTACCTATATTCCCAGCGGAAAACATATGGACGGACAGCGGAACTGGGTAGTGAATATAGGGCCGATTCCTTATACAGAAATGAAAAAGTATATTTCCGGAAGCCCGTTCAGAAATATTCTGCAGGCTTTATATGATTATTTTCTTCCGGTAACGGTAGATGTGGAGGAAAATTTTATTACCGAGAAAGAAGAATATTCGTTCAGTCTTGAAGATGATGAAAGAAATGCCAGCCGTCTCGGGTATTCTACATTTCTCTAAAATAATTTATTATATTTACAACTACCAACAAAGTATAAATTTGAAAAGAAACTAATGGAAATTTCTTCAGTAAAAGGTATTTTTTTAAGGTATATTCTAATGCCTTTAATCGCGGTGATTTTGATGATCATTCTGGGTATTATCAGAAGAAACAAACCTGCGATCAAAATTAAAGTAATTATTATATATGTTCTTCTGTGCAGCTTATGTCTGGCACTGCCGGGGATTTTTGGTTTTGCAGGAAACCTTTTTAATCCTTACTGGTACCTTATTGCACAGGTTATTTACCTTATTTTTGGTATTATTCATGTTAATTTACTGCATAAATACTTCAGAAAGCATATTGATTCCTTAGCAATGAGTATTTTGTTTGAATCTATACTTTCATTAACGTGCATTGCTTTTGGAGGATATTTATTTACACTGATCTTTAACTGGATCAGTAAAGGGGCAGGCTATTCCGTAATGGCTGCTACAAGTATGCTGATCTTTGTTGTTCCTATGGTATTTTATTACTGTTACGTTCAGTTTATAAGCATTCCTTTTGATATCTATAAAACATGGAGATATTCTCCTGACCAGAAGCTTCCGGACTTTGAAGGAGCCGATTTTGACAGATTAATGGTATTAAACGTTGAACTGAGCAAGAACCTTGAAGATTCAAACAGATTCAGGATCAAAGCCAAAACACTGCCTACCGGAGTTACTTTCGGAGACTGGTTCTACAGGGTAGTTGACGACTATAATCATAAGAATCCAAATTCCATCATTCATCTTTCGGATACAGAAAAAGAGCCTTATTACTGGATTTTTTACACCAAAAAATCGTTTTTCAGCTTTAGAAAGTATATTGATTTCGACCAGGATATCTCTACAAACAACATTTCAGAAAATGAAGTGGTGATCTGCAAAAGAGTTATCCAGCATGAGGAAGAAGGAGTATTGAAAAAATCATAATCACAGAAAATTTAAAAGTATTAACTATGATACAGCCTATTAAGCATTTTGCGATCAATTGGGTAGATGGGATGAAAGTTTCCCAGAGACACCTTAATGATCAGGATAATTTTTTAATTGACACGATAAGAGATTCCAGCTCGCTGGGAATCACCACATATAATTATGGGCTTTTGCCTATTTCCAATGAATTTACGGACAAAACAATATTTGATGTTCATAATACCGCTACCAATGACGTACAGCTTGTTATTAAAAGATGCAGCGCTGTTACCATGGCCGGTTACCGTATTGATTTGAGTGACAGGAGAGTAAGTGTGAAATCACTGGCGAAATCTATGAGTGAGGAGCAGGCAGACGGCGATTACTACATCCTGATCTCTGTGAATCCTTTTGATAAGGTGCCATTTGGAGATATTGACCCGGAGGAAATTCCGCCCCGCCATCCCAATGCACAGCCGAATCATCACATTGAACTTCTTCCAGTCACTTCACTGAACAGCAGTTATTCCGGAGGAAACTATCTTATTATCGGAAAAGTAGATTTAAAAGCAAATATAGCACAGGTAGATTCCAATTTTATTCCGCCATGTACTTCTATCCAGAGCCATCCGGCTTTGATAGATTACTACAGCAGCTATGCAAAATCAATAGGAAATCTTCAGCAGTATGCTTTTAAGATCATTCAGAAAGCATCTCACAAAAACCAGAATACGGCATTGGCACAGAACGTTAAATTTTTGTGTACAACCATGGTGAATACCTTTGGAGATATGTATTTCCAGTTCAGAAACATTATTCCGTGGCAGCCGCCTGTATTTTTGATCGAATCATTTGCAAAATTGGCTCTTCATCTTTACAATTCAACGCAGCTTCTGGTTCCTGCAGAACTGGAAGAAATGCTGAACTACAGCCTGGAGTGGAGCGAAATTGCTCCGCATACCTTACTGAATCAGCTTTCTATCGTAGCAGAAACCAATTATGACCACCATAATTGTGGAGAACCATTATTGTATATTCAGCAGATGTTACGCAGCCTGGAAATTATTTTCTCTAAATTAAGCGAGCTAGACTATATCGGCCAGCGAAAAGAAAATATCATTGTTAACGAACAGGAAGTTTCTTCAAATACCAACCCGAAAAGAGGCTGGAGTGTTTTAGATTAATTAAAATGATTAAAAATATAAATCCCGGACTTAAATTTTCGGGATTTTTTTATGTTTAAATATTGAAAGGTGTAAAACATAATCAATTCCAAAATAAAATATGGATCTAAATATCATAAGAAAAGATACGGCTGGCTGTGCAGATAAAATATATTTAAACAGTGCGGGAGGATCATTGATGACAGAAATTGTGGTTAAAACCATGACCGATTATATTTTCTTAGAACAGCAGCATGGTGCTTATGGCGCAGCTGACAGGAATGCGGAAAGACTTGGCCTGTTTTATACAGAAGCAGCCAGACTCATCAACACCGAGCCTGATAATATTGCTTTTACGGTCAGCTCTACCGATGCTTATGCTAAAGCTTTGTCCAGTATTGAATTCAAAGACGGGGATTGTATTATTACAACGAATGATGATTATATCTCGAATCAGATGGCTTTCTTTTCACTGCAGAAAAAACGGGGCGTTAAGCTGATCAGGATGAAAAATCTTTCCGATCATGAGCTGGATCTGGAAGACCTTGAACATCTAATCAGAAAATACCATCCGAAACTCATTGCCGTTACTCATATTCCGACCAATTCCGGGCTGATTCAGAATGTGGGAGGAGTAGGTAAGCTCTGCCGGCAGTACGATGTATTGTACCTGGTTGATGCCTGCCAGTCCGTTGGACAGTTAGTTGTAGATGTTGAAAAGATAGGATGTGATTTTCTGACTGCTACGGGGCGGAAATTTATGCGAGGGCCCAGAGGAACAGGGTTTTTATATGTTTCCGACAGGGTTTTAGAAAAAAATATGGCTCCATTATTTTTGGATATGGCAGGTGCAGCATGGACGGAGTTTGATGATTATCAGCTGCTTACAACGGCAAAAAGATTCGAGCACTGGGAGACTTCTATCAGCTCGCTTTTAGGATTTACAGAAGCTTTACAGTATGCCAACGGAATTGGTCTGCAGAATATTGAGAACTATAATAAAAAGTTGGCGGAAAACCTGAGAGTTGGCCTCCATAATAAAGGTTTTCGGGTATTGGATCAGGGCAAAAACTTATGCAGCATTGTTACTTTTTGTGCCCAAGACGGCAATATTGAAAATATTTATAAAACTCTGAAAGAGAATAATGTGTATTTTTCAGTAAGCAACAAAAGCAATGCATTGATAGATTTTACATTGAAAGACCTGGATAGGGCTATTCGTCTGTCGCCGCATTATTTTAATACTTCTGATGAGATTGAAACTGTGGTAAGAATGCTGGAATATTAGAATCTGGTGGCTTCGGGAGCCTCAGCCACCATACTGTCTTATTTCTTTACCAGTATTATTTCTGTGGCTTTTCTACTGAGAACTTCTTTAGAATTTCCAATCTCTATGGTCATGGATTTATCAAAATCCTCAATTTTAACGATCTTGATCTTGGTATTCAGGAGCAGTTTTCTTTCATTTAAATAGCTTAAAAAACCATCATCTGAAAGCGTAACTGAAGCAAATATTACGGTTTCTCCCACGGTGCAGGCGCTTAATTTTTGCAGATCCTGTGCAATAATGTTTCCGTCTTTATCCGGAATAGGTTCTCCATGAGGATCAAACTTAGGATGATCCAGAATTTCGTCCATTTTATCGAAAAAGATTTGTGAATGAACGTGTTCCAGCTGCTCTGCAATCTCGTGAACATTTTCCCAGCCGAAGTTCATCTTTTTTACCAGAAACATTTCGGTAAGCCTGTGTTTGCGGACTACCAGTGCAGCTTCCCTTTTTCCGTTTTCTGTGACGACCAGCGGTTTATATGTTTCATAGACCACCCATTTTTTGTCGGCAAACTTCTTCATCATGTTATTGACGCTCGGCATTTTTACGTTTAAAAACTTGCTGAGTTCATTGATTGTCACTTTCCCTTCATGGTCAACTAAATGAAACAAAGCCTTCAGATAATTTTCTTCTGTTAATGTTGTTCTCAAAATGTTAGATGATTTTCTACACAAATCTAACAAAATATTATGTAAAATCGGGTCTTGTTATTTTAACTTTTTTTAATTTTACTCTATGAAATTTTCTTTTAAAAACGATTATTCCGAGGGATGTCACCCGAATATTCTACAAGCACTTTTAAAATCTAACTTTGAGCAGCAGGCCGGATACGGTGAAGATGAGTATTCTCTGCAGGCAAAAAAGCTGATCAGAGAAAAAATTAATAATCAGGATTCAGAGGTTTATCTGGTTTCCGGAGGAACGCAGGCAAACCTGATTGTAATTTCTTCAATTCTAAGGCCATACCAATGTGCAATATCTGCAGCGCCGGGCCATATTCTGAATAATGAAACAGGAGCTATTGAAGCCACAGGCCATAAAGTTTTGAGCATTGATACAGCGGACGGGAAACTTAGGCCTTCAGACATTATTCCGGTTCTGGAGAGCCACAGCAATATTCCGCATCAGGTTATGCCAAAATTGGTGTATATATCAAATTCTACGGAACTGGGAACTATTTATCTGGCCGAAGAGCTGGAAGAGCTTTCGGATTTTTGCCGTCAGAACGGGCTGTATCTGTTTATGGATGGCGCTAGGCTAGGACATGGCCTTACTGCTGAGATCAGTGATCTTACCCTGGAAAGGGTAGCGGAACTGACGGATATTTTTTATCTGGGCGGAACAAAAAACGGGGCACTGATAGGAGAGGCCATTGTTATTAATAATAAGGTTCTACAGCCGGATTTTGCATTCAATATCAAGCAGAAAGGAGCACTGCTGGCCAAAGGACGTCTTCTGGGGATCCAGTTTATGGAACTGATGAAAGATGATCTGTATTTTGATCTGGCGAGACATGCCAACCAGCAGGCGATGAAGATTAAAAATGCCCTTAAGGAAAAGGGAGTGGAGTTTCTTGCTGATACCTATACGAATCAGATATTCCCTGTCATCAGTAATGATCTTATTAAAATTCTGTCAGAACATTTTGAATTTTTTGTCTGGAAAAAAGTTGATGAAAACTTTTCTGCCATTCGCCTTATTACTTCCTGGAATACAGGTGATGAAGCGGTAGAACGTTTTATAGATATTATTAAAAAAGAACTTTAGCAAAATAAAAAGGTGGCTCTGAAATTCTCAGCCACCTTTTTCAATATTGAAAAATAATTATTGCTATATCTTATTTTTATCTTATTTTAAAGCTTTTGAAACTACTTTGCAGTCAGCAGTTTCCAGCTTTTGCCCGTCTTTATAGCTAATTTTTTTCTCGTCAGCATACTTAGACTGTCCGTCTTCCTCTTTATGATCCCCGATCCCTTCTGTTAAAGTATTGTCTTTCTGAATAAAGAAAATATCTCTTTTGCTTTTTGACCCTTCAGACTGAAACTCATAGGTTAGCTTCAGGGTGTCTCCTGATTTAAAACCGGTTACATCTCCTTTAGAACTGTCTTTTTCATGGTTTTTATAAGCTAATTTCCCGGTGATGGTCCCCAGGTTATCATCAATAGAGGCAAAAACACTGTCTTTTCCTGTAACACCGATATAGCAGAATGATTTTGGTCCGAGTGTATCTACCACAGGCTCAATGACAGCTGCTGTATCAGTTTCAGTTTTTGGAGCCGGTGTTTCTGTTTTTTTATTGCAATTCATCAAAAAAAACGATAATGACCCCAGTAAGATTAATTTTTTCATACCTAATGTTGTTATTTTAAATTCAAATTTCAATGTACTAAATTAGTAATAGTATTTAAATATGAAAGAAAATTAATTATAAATATTAGTGTTTTATCTGTTGTTGATTAAAAATTTAAACCATTAATAAGGAATTTAAAGAATAAAGTAAGATTAGTTGTTCTGACTTTTTTAAACTTTTAAAACTCCTCTAAAGCCTCTTGCTGCATAATAAGAATCGGCTCCGTTATGATACATAAAAACCGTATTATAGCGTCGGTCGCAGAAAATGGCTCCGCCCAGTTCCCGGATATTTCCCGGAGTTTTTACCCAGCTGGAAGTTTTCAGGTCAAACTTTCCGAGTTCCTGCAGTTGTCTGTATTGCTCTTCTGTTAATAATTCAATGCCCATTTCAGCCGCTTTATCAATAACGTTGCTTTCGGGTTTGTTGGCTTTTCTGGATTCCCAGGCCTGGTAATCGTAGCACAGGCTTCTGCGTTTCGGACTTTCAGGGGAACAGTCGAAAAAGATATATTCGTCTGTTTTTTTGTCGTAGGCTACCACATCGGGTTCTCCTTCCGTTTCTTCCATTTCGTTCAGTGACCAGAGTTTTTCCGGGGCTGCTTCCAGTTTCTGCTGAATCTTTTCCCAACTCAGATCTTTATGACGGTTCATGTTCTTCTCAAAACGGTTTTTCAGTACCTTTAAAAGCGCTGCGCTCTGTTCGGCTGTCAGTTTCTTTTTACTCATATCAGTTTTTGTGTATGTTTGGTTTTTAAATAATAGTTTCTACTGTCCATTTAGATTAACCCCTGCGATTTTCCTGTCTGAAGGTCTGAAATACCATGAAATAATAACTAAAACCAGCAATAAAAGAGCCGGAAAAGTTCTTCCAAAAGTATCCCCCACAATGATATGGGAACTCAGTGCTCCGGACATTACAAAGAAAAATCCGGCATAGGCCCATTCTTTAAGCAGAGGACGTTTGGGGATCAGTACAGCAACAACGCCAAGGAGTTTCCACACTCCGATTATCATCATCAGGTAAGCGGGATAGCCAAGATTGGTAAAGTTCCTGAGCTCATCTTCATTTTTCATAAGCTGTACAATGGCTGTAGATACCATTCCCAATGCCATCCAGATCGTGAAGATCCAGTAGATGATCCTGTTTCTTTTTTGAGATTTGTTCTGTGTTTCCATAAAATAGTTTTTTAATGTTAATCGTTTAATCCTATTCCGTCCATTATTTGTGGGATGCATTTTTCAATACGGGCTTCACGGGTTTTGGCCTGTTTGGCAGAGGAAAAGTGGAGCAGGTAGGCTCTTTGTCTTCCCGGAGTCAGTGCCTTGAAAGCTTCCTGTAAAGCCGGGTTCTGATCCAGTTTATTCCGAAATTCTTCGGCCATTTCAAACTCTTTTGTTTTCTTCATTTCCACCTTAGCACCAGATTCTTCAATTTCCACTGCTTCAAACATATAGCTCCGGAGAACCTGCTCCAGACCACTGATCTGTGCTGCCTCCGTAAAACGGATCTGTCTTGCCGCCTGTACGTTTTTAGACTGCTGGATCAAAAGATGATCGGGGTCTTTCATCAAAGCACCTTTAAAGAATAGCAAGGCACAGTATTCTTTAAAACCATGGATCAGGAAAATATTTTTCCCTTCGTAGGTATAGCAGGGACAGCCCCATTTTAAATCTTCTGTAAGCTCTGTGCTGAGGGCAATGGTTCTTAATTTTTCAAATTCTTCCTGCCATTGGCCGGCATTCTCGAAGAAAAAATTAACTTTTGGATTCATGTGTTTTGGGTTTCTTGGGTTTGAGGGTATTAGAGTGGGAGAGTACTAGTGTTCAAGGTTTAAGGTTTAAAGTTCAATGTTGTTGTCCATTCACTGATAATTGATGATTCGCCTGCAAAGCAAAATTCACTATTGGCATTGAGGTTCACAATTATCCTGGCGTTCATTGTCTCTCCATTTCTTAGTCTATTATCTCATCTTATTTTAACAACTCCTGCAAACGGTTGTGAGCCATATTAAGTCCCTGTGCGAAAGGCAGTTTCAGCATCTGGTCTCGGAAATCAACAGATTTATAAATGGTATGGATGGTAATTTTGCTGGTACTGTCTGTGAGCTTTTCAAATTCTAAAAATTCGATCTGAACAGGAAATGGCGTATTTTCCATCTGGAAAGTTCTTGTGATCTTTTGGTCAGGAACAAATTCATGGATGGTTCCGTTGGCACTAAAAACTACATCGCCCTGTGGATTTGACGTTTCGAAACGGTAACTTCCGTGTTGCTTATTTTCAAATTTGGTTACTTTGGTTCCCATCCATTGCTCGAAAAGTTCAGCTTCCGTATAGGCTTTGAAAAGCAGTTCCACAGGAAGATCGAATTCCCTGATGATGAATATTTCCTGCTTGCCGTCTTCGGCGTGAATTTTTGTTTTTAATTCCATGATTTTGAAGGTTTGAGTTAGAGGGTTTGAGAGTATTAGAGTGGGAGAGTTTTCTTGAGTGGAGGTTTGCGTGTTTCTAGAGTATAAAATGATTACTCACTGCCTGTTACTTGTTATTCATGTTTTGGAAGGCTTTCATCACAGTTTCCAGCTTATTGAATTTTTCGTCCCACATCTGGCGGAAAGGTTCTATAAAATCGGCTATTTCTTTCATTTTATTGGGATTAAGGTGATAGATAATTTCACGGCCGTTCTGTTCAGATCTCAGCAGTTCGCATTCGGTAAGGATCTGAAGGTGTTTGGAAACGGTAGGTCTGGCGGTATCGAAATTGGAAGCGATAGCACCGGCGGTCATAGACTGTGCAGCCACCAGCATCAGAATAGATCTTCTGGTAGGGTCGGCTATCGCCTGGAATACATCTCTTCTTAAATTCATTGTGTAGCTATTTGACTACAAATTTAAATGAAGTTATTTGACTACGCAAGTTTTTATAGGAAAATTTTACAGCAAAAGGATAAATCTGCGAGAGGTATAAAATTATTGTATCCTTACCTATAAGAAAGAGAAACTATGTGATAAGTAAATCTCACTGAGTTTTAATTTCCCGCAGATTTTAGGATCAAGCAGATTAGGAATGATAAAAATCTGCAATATCTGCCAAATCTGCGAGAGATATTACTTATTATCCTTACATATGGAATACATTAAATTTATGTCCATCAGGATCTGCGAAGACAAAACCATAATAATGATCTCCAAAGCTTTCAGGTTCCGAAACAATGCTACCATCGGCTTTCACGACTTCCTGTGCCCACAGATCTGCCTGTTCTATGCTTTCTGCTGACAGGGTGAATATAATTTCATTGGGACTCTGTGCGTCGCTGAATTGTACATTTTTTACATTGGCTTCCAGTATTTCTTTAAGGAAAAAGTGGATAATAAATTCATTTTCACCGAAAAAAAAGCTGACCAGTTCATTAGATGAATTAGGATTATTAGGCTTGAATCCGAGTTCTGTATAGAATTTTTGGGTACGCTCAAGGTTGGTTACTCCAAGATTGGCCCAGATCATTTTGGGCTTCATATTATTTTTATTTTATGTTAGAATAAAGGTATTGGTTTTTATTGCTACTGAAATTGTCATGTGACAAGAATTTATATTGATGATCTATTTAACATAATATTTTGATGGAAATAAGTCAACCAGCAAATGAAGTGAGTGGAATGGTATAAAATCAATGATTCAGGGGCAAAATACAGAGATGGTGAATGCTGGAAAAATTTTATCGAAAACGGACAGAGCATTAATTTCTTCATCATCTTCATGAGCGGTCGTACGGCCATTATTTTTTCAGAGGCTGAATTTTATGCCGTATAGACAAGCTCAGCAGATCTGGAAAAATTTAAACGGCTTATGGAAGAAATAAAATCTAAAAGTGTACAGCAATACGATGAAGTTTGCTTTAACGAATGGACAGGTTGATGAATTAGAAACGTTCCAGAATCCGCTATAGGATATTAGGCAGGGAAAATTTGAAAATAACGGAATCTGAAGAGGTTATACTTCTATTTCATTGAAATACTATTTGTCCTATAATTTATATTATGTTAAATTGTATATGAATTCACTTTTTTATGCTAACCCATAATCCCTCCAATTTTGAAGTTCTTTATGTGGAAGAAATCTGCTTTAAGATTTTCCATTTATTCATTAAATTAAACTGCATTCTTATTTTAATTCATAATGTACAATCGATTGAATATATTATTTATTTATTAATAATGACAGAATATTATCATTCATGTAATAAATTATATTTATAATATTTATATTTGCAAACTGCTAATAAGTACTGTACTACGCCATGAAAATGAAAATTATTTATTACTTTATCTATAACACTTCCCTTTTTCAGGTTAAGATAAATACCCGCCGGCTATTGCTGATTCTGCCACAAATCGTACCTATGTTACGTTATTCATTGTTGGCAGTTTACCGCAAACACCTTTCTTTTAATCAAATTTAAATCTGATTGTGTAAGATGATGATCCAATAAGACAAACATTGTTTTGTATTATATATAATCTCATGCACAAGAATTATTGTAATAATACCTGAAATGCAGAAATGAGAATAGATTCTAATAACACAAAATGAAACTATAAAATATGCATAATCCCTCCTATTGTATGTTAACGAAAATCCTTTTTTGGACCAAAGTCTGCATTTCCAGGTTTTTACTGATGAAATTATTTGGTAATATAAAGCTTAAAATAGACTGCTTCCATCCTAAGCTCTAAAATTTAAGAAAAAATATCAATTATATACAATTATAAAAATCATACAATGCGTAAATTTTATTTTTTGATTGTGCTTCTTATGTCACAGTTATTTTATTCCCAGCTGGACAATACGCACTATCTACAGCCTATCATCTTTGGAGCTTATGGCTCAACGGCAGCTACTATTACGGAAGAATATATTTATTTGTCGACCCCGTCAACAAGTAATATATCAGTAACGGTAAGAATGGCCGACGGAACAACCATTCCCCGGCTGTCCGTTTACAATATTAATGCGGCAACGACCACTATTGTAACCAACGGCGTGGTAACATTTGCTAATACAACTCCCGTGAGGCTATCCGTTATCAATGCCTCAAACGTGGTTTTAGCACCCGGAACATCACCCATGACCCGGCCTACAACCAATGCAGGAACTATAATCCCGGCCAACGTTGGTGGGATGATCTTCCAGTCTACAGCTGACTTTTTCGTTAATTACAGGGGTGCTGATGCTTCCCAGGCAGGATCTTCTCTTACCAAAGGACAAGTGGCCCTGGGGAAAAATTTCTTTTGGGGCGGAACTCCGAATGAATTTACCACTTCAATCCCTGAAGTCGGAAATATGGTTTCCATTATGGCTACAGAAAATAATACGGTAGTCACCATTAATAATATTGATGCAGGAACCCAATTCATCAATGGAGCCAGCGCAACCCCGTTAACAGGTACTACTTTTACAAGAACACTGCAAAAAGGACAGTCTTTTATACTCTATGCTAAAGTAAAATTGAATGCATTCAGCTTGCAGGACAGAGGCTGGCTGGGAGCTAAAATAACAGCGGACAAAAATATCGCGGTGACAGTTGGAGGGCTAATGCAGCAAGGAAGTATAGAAACAGGAACCGTATCAGACAGCCGGGATTTTGCAGTGGATCAACTGGTGCCCGTAGAACAGCTCGGGAACGAATATGTTATAATGCAGGGAAATGGCGGAACATATGAAAGAGTGGTCGTGATCGCTACAGAAGCCAATACAACAGTGAGCGTCAACGGAAGCGCTACTCCCAACTATACTTTAGCCAATATCGGAGATTACGTGGTTGTACCGGGCAGTTCATTTACCAATAAGAATATGTATCTGAAAACCAATAAAGCGGTTTATGTTTTTCATAAAATTTTCGGAGGCTCTTCTTTGGCAACGAACAGTTTTATGTTTATACCCCCTCTGTCATGTTTCGGGCAGACATCAGTAAACATGATTCCGGATGCTAAACAAATAGGAGCAACGGTATATCCCAATACAGAACTTGCCGTACTTGCAGCAAGCGGAACCGCCAACGCACCTGTTGTATCGGTAGGTGGAGTCTCTCTTGCGGCTATTGTTGCAGCAGGAACCGCTGTACCGGGAAATCCTAACTGGAGAAGCTATAGATATGATATTGCCAATGCTTCAGGAGGAACCGCAACTATTAAAAATGTAAGAGTGAGCTCAGCAGGAACAATACAGGCAGAAATAATCGGAGCAAGCGGAAATGCCGGATTTGGAGGATATTATTCAGGTTTCGGAACCGCACCGATTGTTACCATTAATGTAGCCAATAGTCCTACCACAAGACCTTGTACGGGTACTACAGGAAGCTCAACCTTGTCATTATCTGTAACTCCCGGATTAGGTGCTTACCAGTGGTATAAGAATGGTGTTGTCATTTCAGGAGCAACTACCAGTAACTATTCTATTCCAATCACTGATAGTTCTGCAGCGGAATACAATGTAGTGGTAACTCCACCCGGAGGCTGTCTTATTTATTCCAATGTTGTTAAATCTTATGCCTGCCCATGTTACAAACCTGGCGTAACAGGAACTCCGGAAATCACGAAAATCGGAATTTCTACAAGAGCTTCCAAAAGCACAATAAATTTCCCTGCGGATGTTAACAACGGATTTATTGCTTTAGAATCTAATGATAAAGGATTGGTCATCACAAGAGTAACGGATCCGGAAATTTCAATTACCAATCCTGTCGACGGAATGATGGTTTTCGACACAGACGACGTCTGTCTGAAAATCTATGACGGAACAAAATGGAGCTGTATTAACCAAACATGTAATTAATTATGAACTTCAATATAAAAACACTCACTATATCTCTTTTCATATCGGCTTTTGCAAACGCCCAGGTTGGATTTGAAAAAGAATCTGTCGACGGAAGTGGTTTGGTAGATTTTCCTTCCGGAACTACGAAAGGAATTATTCTTCCTCAAGTAAGCGACAATGCAAGCATGACCAATGTAGCTGAAGGAACATTTGTTTTTGACGGAACCACTTCCAAAGTAAAATATTACAACGGAACCGCATGGGTAGAGCTTACAGGACAGGCCGGTACTTCGAAAACATTACTGGCAGGAGCCGAAAACAACCAATCTAAAGGGCTGGTTATCGGAGCCGCCGATTCACCTGCAGAAAAAGGAGTTTTAATTCTGGAATCTCAAGACAAAGCACTTATTTTACCGAAAGTAATCAACCCCGCAGTCAACGTACAATCGCCAAGCGCAGGGATGATGTGCTATGACCCGGTTGCAAAACTGGTTTGCTTTTATAACGGAACCAGCTGGGCATTTTGGGGGAATATTGAGTAATGTAATTCATTCCAACTAAGCCCGCAAAAACATAAAAGCCTTCAAATTATTTTTTGAAGGCTTTTTGTTGGTCTTTATTTACTAAAATTCTTTTTTAATAAAGTTCAAAGATTTATTTTCCATTCCTTTATTAAAACCATTGTTATACTTTTCTTATACTTCGATTTGATAAATTCTTGATTTTTCCTCCCAAGGGTGATAACCTTCTCCTATATATTCAAATCCATATTTTTCATAATAACCTATATGGTCAGTACATAAATTTAAATACCTAAATCCGAAAGCTTTCGTATCATTTTTAGCCTTTTCTATGAGTAATGCACCATAAGCATTTCCTCGATATTTTTCTTCAACATATATTGCACAGATCCAGGGATACAAATCCATTCTACTTATAAAGTCGTTTGTAATTAATCCTGCACACCCAATTATCTTTCCCTCTTTTTCTAATAAATACCATTGTGGTAAAGACTGTGTAGCATTAATACTGTTCGAGATACAATCTTCATAAATAACAGGCGAAATTTCAGACCAGCTGTCCTGAAAATATTTTATTGCTTTTTCTTTGTATTCCGGATTTTGTCTTACTGAAATTATCTTCATTATTTTTTTATTTACATTCGTTTTTAAAAATAGCATATAATTCCGAAGCTTTAAAGTTACGGCCTCGGAGACCGTTTTTGATTATTTTTCTATTTTTTTTAGATTGGTAATGCGTAGCCAACGTAAAATCACCATGCGAAGTATGATGTGCTGTGATCCGGTTGCAAAGCTGTTAAGATCATAAAAAAAATAAAAGCCTTCAAAACAATTTGAAGACTTTTTGAAAGAAATATTTTCAAAGTTTACAGTGATAGCTTTAATTATTTCTTATAAATTTAATTGTTATATTATAACCCGTTCCAGTCGCTGGATTTAACATATCAAAGAAGATATTTCCACCGGAATCATAAAAAGAGTATGTTGGCAGGCCAACATTGGCAGCATTCGCTAAAAATGAAGTTATAATAGGTGTAAATTCAGTCAGACTGACTCCGGTAGCAACAATAATTGGGGTATCTGTAATGATATAGTTTGATAGAATTACATTGGGAGGTGTTGACTTTGCAACCCTATTAGTGTAACCTAAATTTCCATTAACATCAGCTACAACATTTCTGGTATAGGTGGTATTTGCAGTAGCATCTACTAGTGACCGGACTCTAGTCCCTCCGTTGACATCAAAAGTTGTAGAAGGCGTAGTGGTATTTATACCTACTAATCCATTTTGAGAATAACCAGCAATAGATCCTAATATTGCCATTGTTGTAAAAAAAATATTCATAAAATTTTTCATCTCTATAAATTTTAAATTTTATGTAAATTTAATTATTTCCAACTTTTATTAGCGTAATGTGGTATGTGAAATCAATAAATACAGGTAATTGCTGTGAAATTATCACTTAATAGATCGTTTTTTAGTAGAAATACGAAACCTCCCAATTGAATTGAGAGGTTTTAAATTGTTGTTATTTATAACGTCCTGGTGCGTAATGTTTTGCTGATTTAGCACCGGTTACTTTTTTAACCTGTCCCGGTGGAAGGCCATGATTTCCATTAGGTTTTAATCTGGGAGCACAAGAAGCTACAAATAATACAACTAATACAGTTGCTCCAATACTTTTAATTATTTTCATCACACTTTTTAAAATAAATTATGTAAAAACTGTGCCAATTTAATTAAAATATAAAATAAACTCACAATAGCTAAAAAAAGCATAAATCTGTAAACTATTGAAATGGCTTAATTTTAGATGGTCAATTACTAATTTATTGTTATCAGTTTATAACGGTAATCAATCAAAATTATGGAGCTATGGAAAGGTTTAAAAAAATAATTTTGAAAATTCTAAAATGGACAGGAATTTCAATAGCTGCCATTTTGTTTTTGATGTTTATTATTCCCATACTGTTTCCGGGAACAATTTCTCAGCAGGTAAAAATATTTGCCAACAAGCATCTTGCGGGAAAACTTGATTATAAAAAGACCCATCTTACTTTTTTCCGGCACTTCCCTTCCCTTACGGTTTCAGTGGATAATCTCGTTTTACAGGGGTCAAAGCCTTTTCAAAATGACACCTTACTGACGGCAAAAGAGGTTGCTGTAGGAATTAATCTTAAAAATCTGATTTTCAACCGGCAAGTAAAAATTGATGAAATATATGTAACCGATGCCAACGCCCATGTTTTTGTGAACAGTAAAGGTGAGGCAAACTACAATGTATACATTTCCAAACCTTCCGAAAAGCCTAAAGATACTACCGAAACAGGAGCATCCATAAAGCTGGATCTGATTAAATTCAGAAACTGGAATATCAAATATAGTGATCATTCTGCAAGGGTTCTGGTTGACGCCAAAGGCCTGAACTATACCGGAAAAGGCGGTCTGAGCGAAGATATTTTCGATCTTGAGACTAATCTTGATATTGATAAAGTGGATTTTAGCCTGAACAGGATCTATTATGCCAGACAAAAAACCCTGCATGCTGACCTGATTACAAGAATTAATACCAATGCTTTAACCTTTGTCCTCAAGAAAAATGAATTAAGAATTAATGATCTTCCCTTAAAATTTATTGGTTTTATCAGCATTCTCAGGGATGGGTACCATATGGATATCAATGCTGCTTCGGAAAAAACAACGATCCGGGAAATGATCTCCGTATTGCCGCCACAATATCTCGATTGGGCGAAAGATACCCAAATTGAAGGAAACAGTGATCTGTATTTTCATATAAAAGGAAGATTCAGCGAGCCTAGAAACATCAAACCCAGAGTCAAAGTACGTCTTTTGGTGAAAAACGGTTTTGTTGCCAACGGAAAAGCACCCGTACCGATGAATAACCTGAATATGGATCTGAATATAGATCTGCCGTCATTAGATACCAACCAGCTTGCTGTAGATTTAAAAAAGCTGACCTTTGATCTCGGTCCGAACAATAAGTTCCGTGCTTACGTAAAAACAAAGGGCCTTAATGAAATGCAGGTAAATGCCGATATAAAAGGTGTGGTAGACCTTCAGACGCTTGATCAGGCTTTAGGCTTGAAAGACATTGATATCCGCGGACTGATGGATACCAATATCAAGGCCAATGGTATGTTTAGCCTTGACAGAAAACTGTTCCCGAAAACCGACGGCTATCTCCATCTCAGAAACGGCCTGGTGAAAACAAAATACTACCCCAATCCTATTCAGAATATCAGTTTGATAGCCAATATTGTCAATACAGACGGTACTTTCAGAAGCCTTGGTGTGAAAATGGATCCTTTCAGCTTTGATTTTGAGGGAAACCCTGTTTTCGTGAATGCTGGTTTGCGGGATTTTGAAGACCTGCTGTATAAAGTGCGGGCAAAAGGAGTTCTGAACGTCGGAAGAATCTATAAAGTTTTTGCGAAAAAAGGATTTGATGTCAGTGGACTTATTATGGCAGATCTTTCGCTCAATGGCCGGCAAAGCTATGCCACAACAGGTCAGTACAGTAAACTCGACAACAAAGGAACACTGATTTTAAAGAATATTAAAGCGACTACAGAATACCTTCCAAAATCATTTTTTATCAGAGAAGGAAACTTCCGGTTTGAGAATGAAAAAATGTGGTTCAACAAGTTCTTGGCCACCTATGGAAAATCTGATTTTGCATTAAACGGCTATCTTTTGAATACCATCAACTATTTTATTGAAAGAAAAGGAACCCTTCACGGAAAGTTTGGTTTAAACTCCAGTTATATCCTGATTGATGAGTTTATGGCGCTTAAAAACGGAGATAATACCGATAAATCCATAGAAGTAGAATATGCAAAAGTAGAAAACCCGGAAAGCAGCGGCGTGGTCATTATTCCGAAAAACCTGGATGTTTCCCTGGAAGCCAATGTAAAAAAAGTTGAATTCAAAGGATTGGCGTTTCATCATCTTAAAGGGAATGCTTCGGTGAATACAGGCCAGATTTATCTTAAAAATACCTCATTCGACATCATTGGAAGCCGTATGAATATTGATGCCCGTTACCAGGATGAATCTCCCCTGACTGCTAATTATGATCTCGCTCTTAAAGTCCAGGATTTTGATGTTCAGCGTGCCTATAAAGAAATTGAGATGGTCCGTGAAATGGCTACAGCTGCTAAAAATGTTAAAGGTATCGTGTCTCTGGACTATAAATTGAAAGGTGATTTTGATAAAAATATGAAACCTATTTATCCGTCACTGGAAGGCGGTGGAATTGTTAATCTCCGTGATGTAGAGGTGAAAAATTTAAAAATGCTTTCCGCTGTTGGTGATAATATCGGAGCACGGGCTTTTGATAATCCTGATATGAAAGGAGTTAATATTGAATCTCATATCAAAAACAACCTGATCCATGTGGATCCGTTTACATTCAAAGTTTCCGTGCTGAGACCTACCATAAGCGGAACAACAAGCTTTAATGGATTACTGGACCTGAGAATAAGAGTTGGGCTGCCGCCGGGAGGATGGATTGGTTTTCCTATCGTTGTGACCGGAACCCATGCCCAGCCGAAAATTAAGATCTTCAGTAAAACAGGCCAGGGAATTATTGATGCCCTGTATAATAAAAAATCCAATAAAGTGATTCGTGAAGAAAGACGTGCCGAGAAAAAGACAAAACGCCAGCAGAGGAAGGAAAAACAAGCTCAGGAACAAAAAGCTAAAAATGCGGAAAAGCAGATCAACACTGATCTTAAGGAAAAATAACTGAGGAAGAACCTACCGAAAAAAAACAAGCTGATTTCATGTGTTTTACAGGTTTTGTACTGTAAAACAGGAGCTTTTCTAATCGGAATTTGTATTTTTGTTGATATATTTTGTATCAATGTCAATTTTTTCAAATAATATTCGCTTTTTAAGAGATAAAAGAGAACTCTCCCAGCAATCCGTAGCCAATGAATTAAGCATTTCCCGTGTACGGTATTCCAAATATGAAAACGGAGTTTCGGAACCGCCTATTGAGCTTCTTATAAAAATATCCAAATATTTTCACGTCAGTATTGATCTTCTGGTGTCCGTAGATATCCGTAAATATCCGGTTGAAGACATGCTCAAACTTCCGGACAACAGAATTGTCCTGCCGGTAGCTGTAGACGATCTGGGAAATGACACCATTGAAATTATTCCGCAGAAAGCGTCCATGGGTTATCTTGAAGGCTATAGTGATGTAGGCTATATTGAAAGCCTGCAGAGAATTGCCCTCCCCTTCCTGACTAATGGTAAATACAGGGCTTTTCCGGCAGATGGAGATTCTATGCCGCCCTTTAGAAACGGATCCTATATCGTAGGGAAATACGTAGAGGGAATTGATGAGCTGAAACCGGGAAAAACCTATGTTTTTATCACCTTAAATGACGGAATTACCTACAAACGTTTCAAAGAAAAAAAAGGAAACAACATCTGTGTAAGTGCCGATAATTCATTCTATGAACCTTATGATATTCCTTTTGAAGAAATTGTAGAGATCTGGCAGTATGCATCAGGAATTTTTCCCGAAGACTTTGAGCCCGATGATTATGATAATTATAACTTTAAAGAAATGTTCCGGGAACTGAAGCAGGATATCAGACAACTGGATAAAAAAGTTTCCGGACGCCGCAAGTCCAAATAAAACTGACATCAACTGTGTAATGGATCAGTTAAGTTTATTTAATTCAGATGAATATTTCCGGTTCCCGAAAGAATTGCTGGAATACACCGAGCACTTTCTGCCGGAAGATGAATCTTCAAAACTTGAGGAGCTTCTGCTTCGTACGGCTCCGTGGAAGCAGAGAACCCAGAAAATGTATGATAAAACGGTTCTTACACCGAGACTTACAGCATGGTATGGAGATGCAGGCAAAATCTATCAGTTAGGCGGCAATTCCTTTAATGTCAATCCATGGCTGCCTGAACTATTATCCTTAAAACAGCAGATAGAAAAATCTTCCGGTTACAAGTTTAATTCTGTATTGCTGAATTTATATCGTGACGGAAACGACTCTGTTGCATGGCATCGTGACAAAGAAAGCGAATTGGGAAACCGGCCAGTCATTGCTTCCGTGAGTCTCGGCCAGGTAAGAAATTTTGATTTCCGGAAAGCAGATGACCACCGGAATAAATACAGCTTACCGCTTCAGCACGGATCCCTGCTGATTATGAAAGGAGATCTGCAGATAAACTGGGAACACCGGATTGCCAAATCTGCGAAGCCTATGAAGCCGCGGATCAACCTTACCTTCCGTCTGGTTCATGAAATATAGGCAGCCGTATTCATTTCTCCAATTGAATCCATACAGGCGCATGATCACTGCTTTTAGTCCAGCCACGGACATGACGGTCGACACCGCCGGACTGTAAACCTGAATGGAGATATGGACTTAACAGAATATGATCCAGTCTAATGCCTGCATTACGGTCGTATGCCTTATACAGATAATCCCAGAAAGTGTAAACAGTGTCGTCGGGATATAATGTACGGATGGAATCAAGCCAGCCCTTATTTAGAAGGTCCCTGTAGGTTTTTCTTACTTCTGTCCTGAATAATGCATCATTTTCCCAGCGTTCAGGTTTATAAACATCTCTGGGTTCAGGAATAATATTAAAATCACCGATGAGTATGGCAGGAAGCTCCATTTTGATAAGCTCATTGGTTCGTTTTTTTAAACGCTTGAGCCAGTCTAGTTTATAGTCAAATTTTGGTCCCGGATAAGGATTTCCGTTGGGAAGATACAGACAGCATATCACCATCTGATCAATAATAGCTTCAATATAGCGGCTCTGCAAATCTTCAGGATTCCCGGGCAGGGCTCTCTGAACTTCTGTAATCTCCAGGTCTTTGGCAAGGATGGCTACCCCATTCCAGCTTTTCTGTCCGTTCCATATAGCCTGATATCCTGCATCATTGATTTCTTTTAAAGGAAAACGTTCCTGAGGCGCTTTTAGTTCCTGAAGACAGACAATATCCGGTCCGGCTTCTTTCAGCCACTGCAGCAAAACCGGTAAGCGGCCATTGATTCCGTTTACATTATACGTTGCTATTTTCATATGAGATAATTTAAAGTCTGGATGCATTTACGAGGCAATAATTATTCCATCATATTGAAGGACAATCTGGTATTTTAAAAATTAAAATTAAAATAAATTGCGATTTATATTGGCATAATTTATTCATTAGGTTAAGAATAAATTGTATTCCCATGTTAAATAAAAATTTCACAAAAGCAGAATTTGTACTGAATAGTGAAAATCAGTACCAGATAGAATTTACCGTTAACGAAATCGGCGAAGGATCCAGTCTAACCGTTGAAAGGAAAAACGAAAATGGAGAATTTGAAGTCATTCAGCCCAGTATTGGCAGACTGAATGACCGTATTTTTATCAAATGGAGTGAGCCCTTTGATGGCAGGATTATTTTTGATAAATAAAAGAAGCTTATGAAATACAATGAAGCCTTAGAATATAAAAAAGAAGCTCTGAAAAAAGCGGATAAATCTGTGCTCGAAAATTTTCATATCATTATTACCCCTGCTGATACAGGAGAAAGTGCAAAATATATAGAAGATTTTTCGAAAAATCCTGATGATTTCAATGACAGCAGCTGTAAAAAATACTGTTCGAATGATGAATACGAAGTGATGAGCTTCAAAAAAGAAACGGAAGATTAAAAGACCTCTTCCTTATTGGATTATTTCAAAAATCTCCTATTCATAAACTGTTATACCTGCCACATACATACCCGAAAATGCAGGCTGGTCCCATAATTGCAGATATTATGTCATCAAATAATCAATCACTAAATTATATTATTATGGAAACTAAAAAAACAACAAGAAAACCTGTCTCGAAAACTGCAGTTAAAAAAACAGGAAAAACTCCTGCTAAAAAAAATGCAGCCAAGCAGCTTAAAGATTTGTTTGAAGATTCACTGAAGGATATTTACTGGGCAGAAAAGGCTCTTGTAAAAGCCCTGCCTAAAATGCATAAGAATGCAACAGACAAAAAATTAAAAATGGCCATTGAACAGCATCTTAATGAAACAGAAATTCATGTAAAAAGGCTGGAAGAATGTTTTGCTGCTCTTGGCAAAAAAGCCCAAGCTAAAAAATGTGATGCCATGCAGGGATTATTAGATGAAGGTAAAAGCATCATGGAAGAAACTGAGGCAGGAGCTGTAAGAGATGCAGGAATAATTGCCGCCGCACAGAAAGTGGAACATTATGAAATCGCCACCTATGGATCGCTGGCTGCCTATGCCAAAGTTCTTAAAGAAAAAGTATGCCTGAAAAACCTGCTGGCCACTCTTAACGAAGAAAAAAAATGTGATGAACTGCTTACCAAGATAGCGGATACTGCCATTAACAGTAAAGCAAAGTAGATTATATATTAACGGAGACGGAGACCTGGAAACAGGTCTCTTTTTATTTTTAATGCTTTTTCATGATAGAAATTTATCACTTAATCAGCTTATAAAATCCAGCAGACGTTTTCTTGTGATCTTCTAAATCGATAATCTTCTAAGTTAAATCATTCACAGTTGAAATTATCAATTTTTGATCATAATTTTTATATCTGTTCTGCTTAAGTTGGTCATGATAACAATAAATTAGTATCAGTTGATTAACTTTGTTTCCTCTTAAAACTGCAAATAAATAAACAGATTTTGAAGCTGCCACTTTCTTATTATTTAAATCAGGATGTTATTTTCCTGGCTAAGGATCTTTTGGGAAAAGTACTTTTCACGGAAATAAACGGTGACCTCACGGCGGGGGTCATTGTAGAAACCGAGGCCTATTCCGGTGTTATAGACAAAGCTTCCCACGCCTATGGAGGCCGCCGCACCGGACGTACCGAAACATTATACACCCAGGGTGGTGTTTCCTATGTTTATTTATGTTACGGAATTCATCATCTCTTTAATATCGTAAGTTCTGTTGAAGGCGAGCCCCATGCCGTATTGGTAAGGGCCGTAGAGCCATTAACAGGTGTCGAAACTATGGAGTTCAGACGGAATATGCCGGCTTCCAAGACTGCGATTTCATCAGGACCGGGCTCAGCAGCTAAGGCATTGGGTATTGACCGTTCTTTTAATAAAAAAGATTTAACCGGGAACGAAATTTGGATCGAAGATCACGGCATCAAATATGCTCCGGACGAGATTGTTTCTGGACCGAGGATTGGAGTTGCCTATGCCCAGGAAGATGCACTGCTGCCCTGGCGTTTTTATGTGAAAGGCAACCGATATGTAAGTAAGCCCAGATCTTAATCTTAGCAACTGTTTGTTTATAAATTAGTATTAGGTATCTATTATAAAATTATACCTGTGCAGCTTTTAACATCAGGTAATGCAGATCTGTATTTTTAATGAAAGGTGGCAGAAGCTCTTTTCCAGGCCCGTAAACGGCAGCTTCCACATAATCTCCAGAATGGTCCATGCTAATCCAACCGACAGAATTATGCTTCTTCTGAATTTCTGAATACGCTTTAAAAGGTAATTTTTTATAGTTGTAAATCCCAGCTTCCTGCTTTTCAAGCCCTGAATAAAAACTGAGCAAATGTTTGGCCTCATCATCAGCAAGGCGTATTTTATTGGTCTCATAGATCCAGTCTTTCATCTGCTGAAGATTAAAATTCGGGTGAATAGTATTCAGAATATATTCATTGGTGTATAGATAATTGGAAATGCTGTTAAAATTTTTGGTGGCATCCGGTCCGTAAATTGTTCCAGGATTAGCATTTCCATGGTCTGTTGTGATGATGACCATTGTATTTTGATCTTTCTCCGCAAAATCTATCACGGTTTTTATAGCTTCATCAAAAGCAAGCTGATCATGAATTAAAGCAGAAATATCATTGGCATGTGCTGCCCAGTCGACTTTTCCCCCTTCAATCTGTAAAACAAAGCCTTCTTTGTGGTCTTTCATATGATCAATAGCGGTTTGAGCCATTTCAGCCAGAGAAGGTGTCTTTTGAAGATCAGGAATACTCGTCCTGTCGATGGAATATGGCAAAGCTCCGGAATTGAACACTCCTAAAACTTTCTTTCCTTTTTCTGTATTCTTAAGGTCCACTCTATTTTTTAAAACCTGATAGCCTTTCTGCTTATACAGACTGTAAATATCTTTTTTATCTTTCCTTTTTAAAGGATTAAAAAATTCATCTCCACCACCCATCATCACATCAAAACCTATTTCAGCATACATTTCCGCAATTTCATTTTCTGCATTTCTGCTGTCTGAATTGACGCAGAAACCGGCGGGAGTTGCATGGGTAATCGTTACGGTTGTTACGCAGCCCGTCTTTTTTCCTGCCTTTTTGAATTTCTGCCAGACCGGAACATATTTTTCTCCATTGGCTCCAATATTAAGGACACCATTTTTTACGCGGTGTCCTCCGCCAAATGACGAACTGGCCGCAGCAGAATCTGTTACAATGGAGCTGGCAGAAGCAGTATCCATCAAAGCCCGGGAAGCTTTATTTTCAAGGTACAGATTCATCCAGTTTCCGTTTTTACCCAGGATATTCTGGGAATACAGATTAGCCATTGCTAAAGTTCCTGAGCTCATGCCATCACTGATCATGAAAATAATATTCTTTGCTTTTTTTCCAGGGTCCGGAATTTCCTTTGTACTGTTGGCAAAAAAATCAACCGGGTTTAAGGTAAATAAACCTGACAGTAAAGCTGAACCTTTTAAAAATTTGCGTCTGTTCATCTTGATAAATTTCGTAGGGCAAGGTAAAATGTAATTCTGACTAATGAAACCAAGTTGCGTTAATTAATTGTGAATTTTCATCTTTAATATTCAGAAAACCTTCGGCTTCGGAATTATAAAGTTAGTGCTTGTGGTTCTTAAAATTGATGATATGGCCTGTAATTAATCCCACTGCTCCGGCATAAATTAAAGGGATATGTATTTCAAAGATTAAATCTGCCAGAACAGAAACCGAGATAAGGATGATGGAAGCCCAAAACAGAAATCTTAGCCATTTGCTGTCCATATTTCTCGTTATCCTATAAACCACTACGGCACCAATGATAAGGAAAGCAAGATCAATATAAGGGTTATGGGAGATTCCCAACGGAATGATCATTAACAGAGGAAAAACAATACAGTGGATAAGACATAGAGCCGCTGCAGAAATTCCTACTGCATCAAGAATTTTTGATTTCATAAAGAAGGGGATTTAAATTTCTTATTGTAACTTTGTTGCAAAAGTATAGATAAATATCAAATAACGCAACATTGTTGCATTAAAAATGAAACAAACCAGAAATACCCAGGCTAAAACTGAAATTTTAAATGTCATTAATCATTCTGACATAGCCCTTTCACAATCAGATATTCAGAAAAAGCTGGGTGATCTCTGCAATAGAGTGACCATTTACCGGGTGCTTGAAAGGCTTGAAAATGAAGGGCTTATTCATAAGATTGTGAACATTGACGGCGTTGTGAATTTTGCGAAATGCAGTGGAAAATGTAATACAGAAAAGCATTTTCACAATCATATTCATTTCAACTGTAAAGAATGCCATTCAGTAACATGCATTGAAAATGTTGTTCCTGAGATCAGCCTTCCGCCAGACTTTATAGCGCAGGAATATAATTTTATAGTGAGCGGAATATGTCCGAAATGTTCCAAAGTGTAGAGCACTTGCGCAACACCAGCCTGATCTCTGTTTACTTTCCGGACATTTTAAGATCTCAGTATCAGTTTTCCTGTATCTGAAACAGATTATGTTTGGTAAAGTAAATAAAAGTACTATTTTTATTTCATAAAAGAAAACACTAATTATGCCGACTGAAGCTTCCCACAAGCTGATTCCGATGACGGATTTTGTTATTGAGTATTATTCTAACGAAGGATATGCCGATCTTCAGACATTGCGCCTGATGAAAAACTATGCTAATTTTCTGAGACGTCCACTGATGCTTGGAATGTTTGTTCCCGTAGATCCGAAAGGAAATGTATTGAAAGAACCCAAGAACTATACTTCCTGGAAATCACTTGATCATAATGCCGTAAAAAGGAATGATACTGCGGGATTTGAAGAATACAGCGAATATCAGAACGCAGAAAGAAACTGTCTTTTTGAAGGCTTTACCATTGCCTACAATGGATATTCCGTAGTAAGAATCGTAGCTTCCTATGATGAAGCAGTTGAGCTCTCTTTTAATAAAAGCGACATGATGTCATCTGCATTTCCGGATATTGAATCACTCACGGTTTTCAATGATATCTATCTGACGATTCATGCTTTGGAATCTATCGGGATTAAGAAATAAAAGACTATTCCCCTTCATTCAGTATTTTTTCCAGTTCGGTGATAAAAGCTGCCTGTGCAGGATTGATTTTTCTCCGGGCTTCTTCTGATTCAAACCATTCCCACTGGTCTACTTCAGGAATTTCAATCATTTTAGAAGATCTTGGAGGCCATTCTACCTGCAATGTATTGCTGTAAAGTCCTGATGTTTCAATATCACTCTCCAAAGCCCATGCATAAACAGTTTTGCCGCCTTTCTGTTTAACTGGTGATAAAGCGGTAAATTTTCCCTGTACCGTCTGGCCTGTTTCTTCCTGAAACTCAAGTAAAGCCCGTTCCAGCGGATCCTCATCAGGCATAATCTCCCCTTTTGGAATAGACCAGCTGCCTTCATCTTTATTTTTCCAGTACGGACCGCCGGGATGAACCAGAAAATAATACTGACTGTTCTTTTCTCTTTTAAACAGCAAAATACCGGCACTTGTTTTCATAAGTTTAAGATAAATATTTTTTAAAGAATACACAATGATCAGGCGTTGGCTACTTTTTTCTGAATGCTGATGGCGACATATTTTTATAGGTCCGGAAGATCTTATTAAAATGGCTGGCATCATTAAATCCAAGCCGGTCTGCAATTTCATTGATGTTATAACTACTCTGATTCAGGAGTTTTTCAGCAGCTTTTATTTTATGATGCATTACGTGCTGCTGTATGGAGAATCCGGTCTGCTTTTTAATGTAAATGCTGATATAATTCCGGGAAAGCATAAATTCTTTTGCAAGATGATCAAGTTTCATTTTTTCGGCATCCATTGCATTAACATTGATATAATAGAGAATTCTTTCCGCCTGGTTGATCCCTTTTGATACCCGCTCCCTACCGCCACTGTTCATTATATTCCTGATCAGAATGGTGATTATAGTCGAGAAAAGATCTGCCGATGTTTCTTTGCTGTATATCCTTTTATTGCTGAATTCATAAAGAAGAACCACGGCAAGCTGCAACAGGTGCTTCCTGTCTGTTTTATTCGTAATTGCAGAATCATAAACAAACGAGCTGTCTTCCATCATTAGCCGGACGACTTTATTGAGCTCACTTTTTTTATCAGCCTGCAGACTTTCCCAGATGTGATGTTCTGTGAATTTTATATAAATGAACCTGGTTTTGTTTTTTATAGAAAATGTATGGGCATCGCTTGGTCTGAGCAGAAAAGCATCTCCTTTTTTATAGGTAAACGTAATGCCATTCAGGTAATGTGTTCCTTTTCCGCTTGCTATCACAATCAGTTCGTAGAAATTATGATTATGGTATTCTATGTCCCAAACCTCCTTCTCAATACTAAAAACATTGAAAGAACTGAAATTGACAATACGCTTCATAATTGAATGGATTTTTACAAATTTAACATAAATTTTTACAATATAAATCAACCGTTTATTCATCAATTTAGCACAATAAAAACTCATTTAAAATGAAACATTTAAAACAATCAGTCTTCCTGATAGCATCTGCAATACTTTTGGTTTCCTGTTCAGACAGGAATATGAAGAACACAGCTAAACAATCTGTAGAAACCGGAACAGCATCTAAAAAATACTGGCCCAATGGTGCTCAGCTGGTCATTTCAGTATCTATGCAGTTTGAAACAGGAGGGCAGCCGGAAGGAGCAGAAAGTCCTTTCAGCGGAACTTCCCTTCCCAAGGGCCAGCCGGACCTTGCTGCAGAAAGCTGGTATCGCTATGGAGCTAATGAAGGAATTTACCGTATGCTGGATCTGTGGAAAAAGTATGATATAAAAGTGACCTCTCATGTTGTAGGTACTGCTGCTGAAAAATATCCGGAAATTGCCAGAGCCATTGCCAGCGGAGGCCATGAAATAGCTGCCCACGGTCTTGCCTGGGACAACCAGTGGAATAAAAACTATGCAGATGAACGGCAGTTTGTAAAAGAAGGTGTAGATGCCGTGGAAAGAATAACAGGACAAAAAGCAGTAGGCTACAACTGTAATTGGCTCAGAAGAAGCCCTAATACTTTAAAAGTTCTTCAGGAGCTTGGCTTCCTTTATCATATAGATGATCTTAGCCATGATGAACCTTTCATTACCAAAGTAAACGGAAAGAACTTTATTGTGATGCCCTATACACTTAGAAATAATGATATAGTGAATATTGAAGGTAAACACTGGAGCCCGGACCAGTTTCTGGCCCAGCTGAAATTCGAGTTTGACCGCCTGTATGAAGAAGGGACTTCCAAGAGAAGAATGATGAGCATCAGTTTCCATGACAGGATTGGCGGAACTCCGGCAATGGTTCATGCTATGGAAGAATTTATCAGATATACCAAAGAAAAGCCGGGTGTTGTTTTTATGCGTAAGGATGATATCGCAAAAATGGTGGTTAATGATCCTGCAACTCCGGTAGATAATAGTGAGGAAAAATATAATAACTAAGTCAAAACTGAGGTATGAAGCTGGAAATGGATTATTGTCAGTTTATGTTCTGATATATTTTTGATACAAACTGTTTGGATATATAAATATGATAAATTGAGCAGTTCAATAAAGATATTATCAATTGAATTTTCAGATATCTGTAAATTCTTTATTTCAGCTTCGTGCCTGCTTTTTCTAAAAATTAATTAAAAAATAAATAGTATGAATAAGAATATAGCCTATTTTCTTTTACGTGTTTCCATGGGCGTGAATCTTCTGGGACATGGTATTGCCAGAATTCCTAAACTTTTCGTTTTTGCTGAAGGAATGATTAAAGGATTCGAAAAAAGCTGGCTTCCCCAGTCCTTTGTGTACTTATTCAGTACCGCTTTGCCTTTCCTGGAATTTATCATTGGTGGCATGCTTATTCTAGGCTTGAAGACCCGCTTAGCAAATTTTGCCGGTGCCGGGCTGATCATTATGCTTCTTTTTGGAAGTAGTACTGTTGAAAATTGGGAATCGATGGGAATACAAATGATTTATGCCCTTTTCTTTTATGTCCTGATCAGTAGAACGGAAGATAACTGTTATGCTCTGGACCATAAGTAGACCATTTATAGGGACCGAAATGCCTTTATACAGGTGTGTTTTAGTGATTTGCAGCTATTATAATGTATCTTCATTTGCTTCTGTTGTAAATACAGTATAGATACCACATTTTTAATATTATTGACAGTTTTATTCATAAAGGCATGGAATATGTATTAATTAAAGAGAATAACATTAAAAAATTTAAGTCATGAGAAATTTATTATGGTTAGTAGCCGTCATTTGTATCGTTGTCTGGCTTCTGGGAATGTTAAATATCGTACCGGGAATGAGTACCGGTTACTTAGTGCATGTTCTTTTGGTAATTGCCATTATTGTCATACTTTATAATATCATTTCCGGCAAAAGGCCACTGTGATAATAATTAAAGCTTCGTTGAATAACAAAATGAAACAGGTCAGAAATCACTTCTGACCTGTTTTTTAATTTACTGAAAATATCTGATGATAAATCTACAGGTATGCGTCTGAATATTTTATATATTTATTATAAGATATCATATAAGTATAAACGAAAGAATTCAATACAATGGAAGAAAAATTCCAGCCTGATGTTATCATTGTGGGAACAGGATTAGCAGGACTTACTGCGGCTATGGAAATTACCGGTGCCGGAAAAAAAGTACTTCTCCTCGATCAGGAAACTGAACAGAATATTGGCGGACAGGCATTCTGGTCGTTCGGTGGTCTGTTTCTGATCAACTCACCCCAGCAGCGGAAAATGGGAATTAAAGATTCTTATGAACTGGCTCTTCAGGACTGGAAAGGGACTGCCGGCTTTGACCGTCCGGAAGATTACTGGCCCAGAAAATGGGCAGAAGCTTATCTGAAATTCGCAGCCTATGAAAAATACGCTTATGTTTCTAAACTGGGAATCAAATTTATGTTTATGGTAGGCTGGGCCGAACGTGGAGACGGATCAGCAACCGGTCACGGAAATTCCGTACCCCGTTTCCATGTCAGCTGGGGAACCGGAACCGGAGTTGTGAAGCCTTTTGTAGATAAAGCGTATGAGGCAAAAAGAAAAGGTCTTTTACAGATGAAATTCAGGCACAGAGTGACTGAACTGATCATGGAAAATGGTAAAACCAAAGGTTTAAAAGGAGATGTTCTCGAAAATGACGATAAAGAAAGAGGTGCCGCTACCAACAGAAACGTGATTTCACAGTTTGAATTCCATGCATCTCTTGTCATCATTGCATCGGGAGGTATAGGAGCCAATCATGAACTGGTACGGAAAAACTGGCCGGAAAGATTGGGAAAAGCTCCCGAAAATATGGTTTGCGGTGTACCTGCCTATGTGGACGGAAAAATGATAGGAATTGCTGAAAATTCCGGGGCACACATCATTAACCCGGACAGAATGTGGCATTATACAGAAGGAATACAGAACTGGAATCCGATATGGCCGAAACATGGCATCAGAATACTGCCGGGACCGTCTTCTCTATGGTTTGATGCCAGGGGAAACCGCTTCCCCGCTCCTTTTCTGCCCGGATTTGATACTCTGGGAACCCTGAAGCATATACAGGAGACAGGATTTTCTTACTCCTGGTTTATCCTGACCCAGAAAATCATTAAAAAAGAATTTGCCCTTTCCGGATCAGAACAAAATCCGGATATTACCAATAAGGATTATGTTCTTTTTCTGAGAAGGATTTTTGGAAAAAAAGCACCGGGACCTGTGGAAGCTTTTAAAGAACACGGAAAAGACTTTATTGTTTCAAATGATCTGAAAACCCTGGTGGAAAAGATGAATGAACTGTCTGGTACTCCCCTTCTGAACTATGAAAAAATTAAAGCACAGATCGAAGCCAGAGACAGGGAGCTGGATCATAAGTATTCCAAAGATACGCAGGTTAATTATATCAGGAATACAAGAAATTATTTAGGGGATAAACTTGGCCGGGTTGCAGCCCCTCATAAAATATTAGATCCTAAAAATGGCCCTCTGATTGCTGTACGGCTCAATATTCTTACCCGGAAAACGCTGGGTGGCATTAAAACAAATCTTAACGGACAGGTTTTAAGAGATGATGATACGGTAATTGACGGACTTTACGCGGCCGGAGAAGCTGCGGGCTTTGGCGGAGGCGGAATGCATGGCTACCGTGCATTGGAAGGAACATTTCTTGGAGGCTGTATTTTTTCGGGAATGAAAGCCGGAAAATATATAGCCGGACTTTAAAAGGTAAACAAGTGAATTCTTCTTAAAGCTGAATAGTGAATTTTAAGAATCAGGAGTAAAATACTAAATAAAAGAAAAAGTGAGTACTTATTTTAATAATAAAGTTGTTTGGGTTACCGGAGCTTCATCAGGAATCGGGGAAGCTCTGGTGAAAGAACTGGCATTGAAAAGCAGTGCGAAGATTATCCTTTCATCAAGAAATAAAGATCAGTTGAATGCTGTAGCTGAAAAGGCCGGGCTTGAAGCCAACCGTTTTTTTGTACTGCCTTTGGATTTGGAAGACTATAAAAAAATGACGGATGTCGTGGCAGAAGCTATAGAAAAATTTGGAAAGATTGATGTGTTGATTAATAATGCGGGGCTATCCCAGCGTTCCCTGGCTATGGAAACTGATATAGAAGTTGATAAACGTTTAATGGATATTGATTATATAGGAACCGTAGCCCTTACAAAATCTGTGCTTCCCTATATGATCAGGAACGGCGGCGGGCATATTGCTGTAGTCTCCAGCCTGATGGGCGTTTTCGGAGCTCCGATGCGAAGCAGTTATGCCGCTGCAAAACACGCACTTCACGGTTTTTTTGATTCGCTGCGTGCAGAATTATATACCAAAAAAATTATAGTGACCATCATCTGTCCCGGCTTTGTACATACTAATATTTCTATCAATGCATTAACGGGGAACGGTTCTCTGCAGGGAACTATGGACGATGCCACAAATAAAGGAATGCCTGCAGATGTGTTTGCCAGAAAAATGCTTGCAGCTATAGGAAAAAAGAAATATCAGACATCTATAGGTGGTAAAGAAGTAGCAGGAACCTATCTTAAAAGGTTCTTTCCTACCCTTCTGGCTAAGATCGTCCGTAAAGCAAAAGTGGTTTAGCCAAATACAAAACCTCCCGTAAAGAGAGGTTTATTTTATATGTGGCTGGAAATAAAGTTAATCATCTAAATTGTTTTAAGATTCAGGAACCTGGGCCTTTTCATAGATCAGTCCTTCAGATTTCAGTTCACTCCAAAAGTCAGCCGGAATAGTGGCATTAAGGCCTTCCACATTATCTTTTACCTGTTCCGGTCTGCTGGCTCCGGGAATAATAGAAGCAAATTCATCTGAAGCCAAAACGAATTGAAGTGCAGCATGTACAATATCCGTATTATATTTTTGGGCAATATCCGCTATTGCAGCACGCTTTTCGGCCATCCCTTTTGGAATTACGTCCTTATAATTGTACCTTTCTCTTCCTGCAATATATCCGGAATTGTATCCAGCACCGGAAACCAGTTTTACTCCTGCTTTTTTAACGGCAGGAAGCAGTCTGTCTACGGCATCTTCATGCTCCAGGATCGAATATTGTGTTGCGGAAAGACAGATGTCCGGATCAGCAGCATCAATGCAGTCTAAAACAGGTTCAATTTTGTTGACTCCCATTCCCCATGCCTTAATCACTCCCTGGTCCCGCAGTTCGGAGAGAACTTTAAATGCTCCTTTCTTTGCCTGTTCCAGAAAATAAGGATAGCGGTCCCCTACCTGGTCTTCAGAAAGGTCATGAATATAAACGATGTCAATATAATCCAGCCCTGTTCTTTGCAGGCTGCTTTCTATAGATCGTTTGACCCCGTCTGCCGTGTAATCATGTTTAAAATCATAATTCAGCGGTTTTTTCCACATCGTAGGTGGGACTTCCGGTTCAGGGACTTCATGAAACAGTCTTCCTACTTTAGTTGAAAATATAAAATCGCTTCTGTCTTTGTCTTTCAGAACATCTCCGAATCTTCTTTCACTTTTGGTAAGGCCATACCAGGGTGATGTATCATAATATCGGACTCCCAGATCCCAGGCAGTCTGAAGTATGTTATAAGATTCTTCATCACTTATATTTTCGAACGCTGTTCCTATTGCTACCCCGCCTATTCCTAGCCTGTGCTTTTCTGTTAAAACATCTGTTTTCATATGATTGTATTTAAGTGTTGGTGACAAATAAAATGCAAACATCATGCAGAGAAGACTAAAGAATATATAAAAAATCACCCCGAACGAGAGGTGATTTTTGTTTTTGGTCTATTTTATTGTATTGAACAAAAATGCAATTACTGCTCAACAATCGTTAAAACATTATAACCTCCCGTATTGAGAAGAGGGCGTTTGTCAGGGTCCCACGATACATTGATCCATACAAAAGGTCTTAGTTTATCACCTGCATTCAGATACAGGCTGGCAGTACATGCAGATCCTACAATCACAGCGTTGGGAGCATTTCCTGTATCCTGAGGATAACCGTTATTGGTTTTTATCCTCTGTATAACCGCATTGGATGAGTTTCTTACCTCCCAGATTGCTTCCGTCTGGTTCTGTCCAAAACTGGTGTTAACCTGACTTGGTGCCAAGGCAAAAGTGAAAGTAGCATAATATACGCCCGATCTCGGAGCAATAAATTCCCCGGTAGCAGGATCAAAATTGGTTCTTGGCTGTCCGGAATCCGAATCCAGTTTTTCTGCCCATGAAGTAAGATAAGCAGAAGATCTTCCGGGAATTCCGTCTGTATAATTTCCAACCGGCCACAAACCGGTTTCAAAAACTGTGGAATTATTATTTGTTTTCTCAGCCATCACCACAATTCTAGGTTTTCCGTAGGGCAGAATAGGAACCCATACCGTTCCGTCAGAATATTCTATATAACCCTGAACCCCGATGGCTGGGCTGGGATTGTAACGCATGGCTCCGGCTCCGGCTTCAGCTGCGGTTTGGCTGGTCATTCCTATAGCCATAGAACCATTGGCTCCGTTTCTCAGGTCAATAGCCATTTTGGGAGCAGCTACTCCTACCCCTATTTTTCCGGTTTTATCAATAATGACTTTTTCAGTTGTATTAATTTCAATGGAATTAGCCGGACTGGGATTGTTAATACCAATACCTATCTGAGCTAAAACTAAATTGGGGAGAAGGCTCAGGAATAATATATTTCTTCTATTTAATTTCATCTTTGTTGGTTTTATAATTCGTAAATACTGATACTGTTATTGGTGCCCGTGTTGGCTGTATTGATACTTCTGCTGCCTCCGAAATTATGGAAAACCTTAAATTGGATAGTATTACCTGCAGACAAATTAAAAATAGCTGTACAGTTGCCTCCGACAATATTACTGACGGTATTAATATCCCATGCCGGGTATGAGTTTACACTTCTGTACGTCTGGACATTATTAGCCGCAGCATTACTTTCAATAATAGTTTCTATCCTTGAGTTCTGCGCAATATTTCCGTCAGCTAAAGTAATACTGAAAGAAACAATATAAAACCCGTTTCTGGGCGCAGTAAATGTAGTACCATTGAAATTAGACTGAGAATCTGTAACTACAGTCCATCCGTTTACCAGAGTGGTGGTATTGTTTGTTAGGGTAAGTGCACTGCTTTTATTAGCCAGCACCACTGCCTTAGGCGGTAAGGTCATTGGAAGGCTATGCCATGATACCCCATCAGAATACTGGATGATATTTCCGGTACTGTAACGGATAGCTCCGCCACCGGCAGCTGCAGCAGTTTGTGTACTTGTTCCCAATCCTATAATACCTTTCTGGTCAGCAGAGCGTACATCTACTTTTGTTTTGGGATCTATCAGTCCCACTCCCAGTTTACCATCAGAAGTTACCACTACATCATTTAATATCTGAGGTGCAGAAGGCGGGACACTGCTGTTATCTTTTCCACCGTCTATATGAAAAGTCTGCATTGGATCTTTGGTAAAGATGCCTGTCTGGGCCTGTATAGTGAATGAGAGGAAAAAGACCAGTAATTTATATAAATTTTTAATTTTCATTTTGTGTATTTTTAATTTTCAATAATAGTCAGATTGTTAAAGCCTGCATCCGGATGCGTCCAGTCTGCATTTGCTCTTAAAGCTCTTGCTCCTGACCCTGTGATGTTCTGATTAAGCTGTGGCCGTACGGTCTGGTTCGCACTCAAGCTTACCGTAATGGCGGCAGAGCCTCCTACCTGGGCATCTTCATTACTGCGGGCAAAGGTTTTATAAGAACGGGCAAGGATAGAAGCTGTACTTGGGCTGTAGAACTGGCTGGTAACTTCAGAAGAATTGACCACCGGACCGGAAACAAAATTATAAGTCATCAAAAATGTATAGACTCCGGCTCTGGGTGCGGTGAAAATTCCTGTAACAGGGTCGAAACTGTTGGAGAGATCTCTGACTTCGTTCCATCCGGTAACATTGACATCAGCATTGTAGGCAACTGAGAAAGAGCCAGTCATTCTGGCAACGACTACCGCTTTAGTGGGCAGAATAATTGCTGCTTCCCAGACGTTTCCGTCAGATACCTGAAATTTTGCCTGAGTAGATTCATATCGCACGGCTCCTGCTCCTGCTGCGCTGGCTGTCATAGTGGTGGTACCCAGTCCGACAGCATTTTGAAGGCCGGCTGACCGCATGTCAAGCTTTACAATTGGGTTTAAAACTCCTGCTCCTATGAAACCGCTATTGGTAATAATAAGGTCATTGCTGATTTGTGCAGGGGTAGCAGAAATAGCATTGTCTTTTGCACCGTCTACATGCAAAGTTCCCAGTGGATTGCTGGTACTAATTCCTATCTGTGCACTGATGGTACATGAAACAATCAGAGCCAGGGATAGCAAATTTTTCTTCATTTGAATTGTGTTTTTAAAATGTCAGTTTTATTGGAACTTCTGATATTAAAATGCCTATTAATAATTTTGATTCCAAAATGCAAATTTAGAGCTTTTATTAGTTAATGTATAGAATAATACAAAATTTGGAAAATTCTCTCAGAAGAAAAAGCATACGGTGTGATATTTTCTGAAAAAAACACATGAGTTTATATTTGTAAATATTTGATATATATTGCTTTATATTTAAAAATACTGTATTTTAATGTAGTCTTTCAAATAAATTTTTTTTTCCAATTAGCAACCGTATTTCTACTTAATTTAAAATGCCTGGCCAGCTCTGCGTTGTTATATCCATGTTTTTTCTGATAGTTCAGTATTTCAAGAATGGATTGCTGATCGAAAAAGCGGTGCTTCTGATTAAAAACAAAGGTGTTTTTATCTTTCTTATCCGTAAGAATGCTGCTGCAAGTGATAACATCAAGTATTGAGAAATTCTTTTTAGAGAGTAGGGTTTTGCATGCTTCTTTTTTATCAGGATATCTTTCATTAATAAGGTCTGTATAGATTCTTTTGTAATCCGGAATATTTTTCATTTTAATGTTTTATTTATTCATCATATCATATTTGTGAAGCCATTTGTAAAGTGTGCTTTTAGGAATTTTATATTCAGAAATTACATTGGATTTTGTCATTTCCCCTTTTCTGATTTTGTGCAGGACAAATTCTACGATTTCTTTGGTGTAAAGGCTCTTACGAAAAGCCGGGAGTGGATCTTCTGTTTTTTTCTTTTTAATATAGTCCATAGAAGACTGTGGAGAATACAAAATAAGGTGTTGGGAGTACAATCTGAAAAAGTCATATTGAAGAAGCTTGGACCAGCGCAGCAGAACTTCTGTGTCAATACTGTAAGATTCATACATTTTTATGATATCCTCCTGATTGCAGTTCAGAAATTTACATATGCGGGGCATTTCAATGCCGCTTTTGGCCACCTTTTCTTTTATCATTGATCCAATGTGCAGGTTTTTGATGTTCATATATTTTTTTAATTTTTGGTGTTTTTTATAAACAGATTATCTGTGGTGTAAAGGAATAGAGATATAAGGAAAGGAATACAAAAATTTAACTGAGGGAAATTTTATCACCTTTCATATTTGTTTTAGAATTTTCAGCCTAAAATATTTTTAAGAACAGCCTTTCAGTTGAAGGTATCAGAAGAACAAGATCTGATTATTGTAAATCATTTTCTTTTAGTTGGGAAACACTCCTATCCCTGTAAAAGGCTGACAATAATAAAATTTTAGCCGGGTATGAAAAAGCTTACTATGAAATGATTTCTGAAAATAACAGGTATTTGGAGCTGTTTTAATATGATTATAAAAGCCGGATTTTAAGCGGTTATTTAGATTAAGTTATTTAATATCAGTTGATTGAAAAATTAATCAACAATATAGATTCTGAAAAACTAACACATTATTCCAGCTGGGATCTTCATTTAAAAGCAGAATTAAAATTTATAAGAAATATTTATAATGATGTAATGAATTGATTTATATTGTGTTATGTTGAATTTTAACATTTTCCCAGCAATCCGGAACCGGACATTTATAAAGATATTTCATAAATTTACGAAACCATTACGGTTTTAAAATTGGTTTCCAGGTGAAAATTCACAATAAAAAAAAGTATTTAAGCTTTCTAAAATTTAAAAGAGACTTCCAGGAATACGGACTGGAAAAGGCCCGAAGCTATGAACTTGTCCTTCACTGGCTGAATAACAGACTCAGCAGGAACCAGTTTCTGGTGCTTTCCGGAATCCTTGTAGGATGTACTGCCGGTCTTGCCGGAGTGGTCCTGAAAACGCTTGTGCATACCATCCACAATTTTATTACGCATAAGGTTCATTTTGAATATCAGATCCTATTCTATATTGTTTTTCCTTTTTTAGGGATTGTGCTTACTACAGCTATTGTTATTACTCTGTTTAAAGGCCAGGACAGGAAAGGAATCGGTGCTATTTTGTATGAAATTGCCCAGAATTCAAGTATTGTGGCTTCTGTAAAAATGTATTCACAGATTATTCAGAGCGCAGTGACGGTAGGCCTTGGAGGTTCTGCCGGATTAGAAAGCCCTATTGCAGTTACCGGTGCAGCTATCGGTTCCAACTATGCACAGACTTACAGGCTTAGCTATAAAGAAAGAACGCTTCTGTTGGCTGCTGGCGCCACGGCTGGTATTGCTTCAGCTTTCAATGCTCCGATTGCGGGAATTATGTTCGCTTTTGAGATCCTGTTAACAGGCGTGGTCTTTACAGATTTCATTCCTTTGGTAGTGGCAGCTGTCTGCGGAAGCCTTTTATCAAGGATTTTGCTTCAGGAAGATGTGCTCTTCAGGTTTTATACCAGAGAACCTTTTAACTATAAAAATGTTCCTTATTACCTTATCCTGGGAATTGTGACCGGACTGTATGCGCGTTATTTTGTATTGGTTTCTCAAAAAGTAGAACATTTTATCAAAGGATTAAAGCTTTCAAGGATGCGTAAAGCTATGTTTGGAGGTTTGGTGCTGTCACTGTTGTGTGTTCTGTTCCCGCCATTATTCGGAGAAGGATATGAGACGGTGAAAGCTTTTACCAACGGAAGTACTCATTCTATTATCAGAAACAGCTTTTTCCGGTATTTTGAGATCGGCGACTGGACCATTATTATATTTTTGGTGCTGGTATGTCTTTTAAAAGCTTTTGCTACCTCTTTTACCATATTCAGCGGGGGGAACGGCGGTAATTTTGCTCCGTCTCTTTTTGCCGGAGGCACGGTAGGGTATTTATTTGCAGTAGTCTGCCAGCACATCGGATTTACGGATGTTCCGGTAACAAATCTTGTTCTGGTGGGAATGGCCGGAGCAATGAGCGGTGTATTGTATGCTCCCCTTACTGCCATATTTCTGATCGCGGAATCCAGTTTTGGATATGACCTTTTTATTCCGCTGATGATAGCATCCATCATTTCTTATCTTATTGCAAAATGGTTCTCTCCGATCTCTCCCGAACTGGAATCTTTAGCTGATCAGGGGAAAATATTTACCAACAAGCACGATAAAAACCTGCTTTTTGCTTTAAGAACCGAAGATTTTATAGATAAATATTCAGAAACAATTAATGAAAACGCTTCTGTCACTACCCTGTTTGAACAGGTGAAAAATGGAACTAAAAACATTTTTGCAGCAACAGATGAGGCCGGGAAACTGAAAGGCATCCTTACTTTGGATGATATCCGCCCCTACCTTTTTAATAAGGAAACAGACAGCTCCATGACGGTTGCACAAATTATGAAAGCACCGCCTGCAGTTATTCACCGGGATAATAAGCCGTTGGAAATTCTTCAGACCTTTGATGATACCGGCGTGTGGAATCTTCCGGTAACCAGTGAAAACAATGATTTTATAGGATTTATATCCAAGTCATCCATCCTGATGAGCTACAGACAGCTTTTGAAAGAATATTCTGATTAATTTGACCAAAGTTCAAAACTTCTAAAACATAAAAAATATCCGTTCGGTTTGCTGAACGGATATTCTTTTGAATTCAACCAAAATTAATGACTTGCCTGATCAAGCATTTCAAGATCTTCCTGATCTAAAATAAGTTTTGGAGCATTGAATAAAGTATCCAGCTGGGAAGTGCTCGTTGCACTTACAATAGGTGCTGTGATTAAAGGATTGGCCAGAAGCCATGCCAGGGCAGCTGTTCCCTGTGTGGTTTTATGTTTTTCACTTACCCGGTCCAGGGCTTTTAATACTTCAAGGCCTTTTGTGTTCAGGTATTTTCTTACCCCCTCACCTCTCTGACTTTTGCCTAAATCTGCTTCAGTACGGTATTTGCCGGTAAGAAAACCTGCAGCCAATGACCAGTAAGGGAATACACTTAACCCAAATTCTTCCACAAGCGGAGCATAATTTTTTTCAAAACCTTCTCTTTCCATTAAATTATAATGAGGCTGAAGGGCAACATATTTTGGCAGGTTATTTTTTTCTGAAGCTTCGAATGATGCTCTCAGACGCTCCGGAGAAAGGTTGGATGCTGCAATATAACGCACTTTCCCGGCTTTGATGATCTCATCGTATGCCGAAAGCGTTTCTTCTACCGGAGTGGTATGATCATCAAAATGAGTATAATAAAGATCAATATGGTCGGTCTGAAGCCTTTGTAAAGATTCATCCACAGATTTCAGAATATGCTTCCTGCTGATGTCAAAACCATGTTCTTTAGTTTCAGATCCCACCTTGGTGGCCAATACTATATCCTGACGGTTGGAGCGGCTCTTCATCCATTTTCCGATGATTTCTTCAGACTGGCCTCCTTTTCCGTTGACCCACCAGGAATAGGTATCTGCCGTATCAAGAAAATTGAAACCGGCATCCGTAAACTGATCCAGAATGTCAAAGGATTGTTTCTCATCCAGCGTCCATCCAAAAACATTTCCTCCAAAATTAACAGGCGCTACTGAGAGATCCGTATTTTTTATTTTTCTTTTTTCCATAAAAACAGGCTTGAATTAAAATTTTAAGAAGTATCTAAGGTAAGAAATATCACGTAGGATTCAGATTCAAAATAAGCATACGGCTTATAGTTATTATAAATAGAAAGGCTTATTCTTCCTTATTTTTTACCTTTAAGAAAGAAGATAACAGGTTTGGTTTTAACTGAATCAGCATAAAAAAAACAGCTTCCAATGAAAGCTGTTTATCTATCAATTTAAAAAAATACTGTTACTTTTCAGCCTGAGGGACCTCAATGGCTGTAAGTATCAATTTATATTCCTGCAGCTGCAGTTCTATGGTTTTCAATCCGCTTTTAAAGAAAGTGGATGTATGAAACAGATGGTGATAATATTCAATACCTTCCAGCACATTTTTTTTGAATGCATTCCACTTTTTGGTTTGGGAATTCGTGATCTGTGTCGAAGAATTGCTGATTTCTTTTTTAAGATAATCAACATACATTTTCAGCTCATTGATGAACATATTCGGACGCTGATTATCAGAAAGGATATTGGTATTCCCGTAGATATGTTTTACCATTTCGGAAAGGGAAACTTCCTTGTCAAAAAAAGCCAGATTAGGTCCCGGACATATGACAACGCCCTGTTTTTCGCCTTTTATTTCAAGATCCTGCTCCATATAGGCTGCATTGACCAATCCTACACACAGACAGGCTTTATCTGTAATTTCGGTCTTTCTCTTGCTAAATTCTTCAGCGGTAAGCTCAGGATCAGCCTGAAGTTCTTTCAGTTTAATATCCTGGTATTTTTTAGAGGCTGTACAGGTTCCCTGCGGTGAAAATTCTTTGCTTAAAGCCAAAAGTTTTTTCGGACACGAGCTTCCGTACTTTCCGGCGGCTTCCTTCTGTTCTTTTAATAACTCGTTGGATGTTCCCCTAACTGTATTGAAAGGGACGCCCAAAGGTGAGATATTACTCAGATAGAAATCTTTTTCTCCAGATTTTAAAAGCAGATTTCTGGTTTCCGTATCTACAGAAGTAGCTTCAGGAACCAACAGAAATGGTGATCCCCATCCAACACTGTCTACATTATAGTTTTGAAGCAGAAATTCATGCTCTTCCGAGGTTCCTACTCCCCCCTGAACCGTAATTTTCATTTCGAGAGGCTCAGAAACTGTGTGTTTGCCTTTTTGCTCCAATGCATTGATCATCAGGGCATGGGCAGACTGGATAAGATCGTTCTTTTTCTGTTTAAATTCTTCCATGATAGGCCCCAACAGCATGCCTTCTGTGGCAAATGCATGTCCTCCGCAGTTCAGCCCGGATTCTATGCGGTATTCTGAGATCCACAGTCCTTTTTTAGCCAGGAAATTCCCCTGGATCATGGCTGAACGGAAATCACTTACCTTAAGAATGATCTTCTTTTTTAAGATACCGTTCTGATCGGGAAAGAAATCGTCAAATTCTTCAATATAGCTGTATAAACGCGGGTTCATTCCTGCAGAAAGTACCATTGAAGAAGATAATTTACTTTGGGCGAAACCACGCAGTGAGGCATGGGCATCATTAAACATCACAGGAAGCTGCTCATCTTTTATATAATTGTCTTTGTCAACTTTTGTCATGATATTGACATCGATACTTCCCGGTTTCAGGTTGGTTTCAATAAAGTTTTTGATGTTTGAGCCTAAACTGTCTTTTTGGTTCACAAGATTCTGAAGGCCGCTTTTCAAATCTGAAGTATTGGGCAGAATGGCCATAAAGTTCTTTAATGCTTCCTTATTTTTAGTGATCTCCTGTTTGAAAGATTCAAATTTTTCATTCACGATATCATCTACCATATCGAGGTAAGCGGTAATTCTTTTTGCCCTGTAATCTTCTGTCTTTGTTGAAATTCCTAAATAATCGAGACTGAATTTCTTATTATAAAAGTTTTTCATTTTTTCCAGGATCTCATCATCGATAATGGAAATCACGGAAGAAATTCCATATTGGGCAACACGGATGGGGCTGTCTATGGTATAAGCCAGACCCATTACCGGAATATGGAAATTGTGTAATGGTTTATGTGTCATTTTATTTCGATAAAAATTCTTTCGCTGAGAATGAATTACAACCTCTGGAATACTGTATCCATATTGAAATGAGTGCATCAGTCCAAGCTTTTAATAGACCTAAATTTATCATTTTAATATTAGTTATGCATTAAATAATACTTATAATATCAGAAATATGTTAAATGTCATCCTTTTGTAATGCATTGGATCTGAATCGAGATGAGGATGGGGATAAAATTAAATGCAAGAATAAAAATAAGGCTTTATAAAGCACTTAGGTGATTTTAAAGATAAACAAGACAGTTTCACCTATTGAAAGTAATAGCTTTATTTTTATTTTACCAGGAAATTTTATTCAAAATCCAGAAAACCATCCGCCAGTTTTTTCCACTGAATTTTGGAGATTCCCATCATTCCTCCTACGGCAACCATAAGATTTCTGATGATGTCAATACACCCGGCATTAATATTGGGAGTTTCATTACGCCCGTAGACTGCGGCTTTCAGATGAGTCGGCGTTCTGGCAATCATAAAAGTAGAAGTTGCTCTGGAACTGTAAAAAATGAGCAATATGTTTGTTTTTTCTGTCCTGAGGATTTCCGGACGGACTGCATGTTATCAAAATGCTTTCCGAATAGTTATCTTCCTCAAAACAGATATCGGTAACTTCTACCCAGTCATACCCTTTGGCTTCAGTTTCTCCCGGTCCAGGAATATCAATTCTCATAAAATCTCCTTTCTGAGGAGGTCTTTCAGCGGCATTTCCTTCGGAATCATAAAGCTTAAAGGCTGCAAAGCCCTCACCACAATAGCTTTTCCACCGGTTAACTGAAAAAAATCGTTGTTTTAAAATATCAAACTTGAGCGGCAGAAGTTCCGGGGCAAACTGCTTCTGACTTTCTGTATCGTGAAATCCGCCGGATTGCTGCTGTGGAACTCTGTTGATCTGCTTAGGCTTCATCTTAACTGATTTTATACTAAGTTATAAAAACAGGAGGCGCTTCTTTATGAGCACGGTCATAACGGCCTAAATAAAAGCCTCTCGATGGAGAGGCTGATGTTAAAACTTAAATGTATCGGGATATATGGAGTTTTAATTGAGTCTATCAAAAATAAGAGGAAATGAATGGAATATTTTATGACCATAATCATGTGATTAAACTATTTATACTATTAAAATGTTTTTTTACTATTTTTTTGTTTTATGATAATATCTTATCAATATATTTCAGGAGAAATTGTAGGAAAGTATTATTGATCAGATGTATATTTTTAACTAAAATTAATACTTTTTTTAACATTTATGCTTATATGATGTTTTGCATAATTACAATTTTTACTTATATTTGTGAATCGAAATAATTTTTTTTCATCATTTGTGTTTTTTTAAGGTCTCCTCCTTTAGGGGACCTTTTTTATTTTAGCGTATTATTGTTTTAAACTAAGTGTAAATACGGAATGGTAAATTTGGTATTTTCTACGCTAGCTTATATCTCTTTAAAGTGACAACTTTGTAATGTTAAACAACTTAAAACATTACACCATGTCAACATTTAAAATTAATATCATTGCAGGTCCGCTTTGGAGCAATGATGAAGCACAGAAAATCGGAGGCCGTATTGCTGCGGCACATTTAGGAAAATTCACTGGACAATGGAGCACTATTGTCGAAGGTCAGATGAGCGTTATCGAAGTTGAATATGATACGCAGCCATCCGGAAGTACAGAATATACTATGGACGTTTTAGCAGGACCCATCTGGAGCAACGAAGATGCAAAAGAAATATGTCCTTCAATCTGTGCTTCTTACGGAGGTACATGGAACGGCCAGTGGACTACAGTCGTTGAAGGCAAAATGAGCGTTTGCGGATGTGTATTCAAGTTCTAAGAAAATTTAGATAATGTATGAATCTCCGGGGTAACCCGGAGATTTTTTTTATAATAGCCCACCGGTAATTTTTACAAAATCTGTCGGTTTGGACAGCAGTATAGCCTGAAAGCTTTTATACCCTACTTTATAGGCTGTTTCCGAAATGTGGAGGCTACGGGAACTCAGCAGTTCATGCTTTTAATGACTTTCAGTATCTGCTGGTATTTAGCAAGCTGGAATCTGCTTTCCACATAAACGAGCTGGTTTTTTTGGTGGAAATGAAGAATGTCATCATACCGTCAGTCTTTTTCAAACCGGACAAAATGCGGTTTCTTCAGCTGATCAATATCGAGGGTTCATGTCGTTTTATATTAAAACTTTGGCAAAATTAAATAAAACTGCTTAATTAATTTTGCATCAAATATTAAATATATAATGAAGAACGAATCAAGAAAGAATGCTTCTTATGTCCTGATGGTGATCAATGTACTGGTTGTGATCCTTGTATCCAGCAACCTGAGGTCTCCTATTATCTCTGTTTCCCCGGTTTTGAGTGATATACGGAATGCCCTGAATCTGGATAGCTTCCAGGTGAGTCTGCTTACTTCTATTCCACTGTTTATGTTTGCAACCTGTTCCGTTTTAGTGAGCAGATTTTCACATACATTCAGTATCAGCAGGTTTCTGTTGTATTCCCTGATTATTTTAAGCTTCGGACTTTTCCTAAGGATTACGGGATCTCTTTGGATGCTTTTTGCGGGGTCTGTATTCATAGGCTTGGGAATCTGTATCGGAAATGTGGTGACTCCGGGATATATCAAGAATCATTTTCCTAAGCAGATCGGCCTGATGACCGGAATTTTTGCCGTTTCCATGAATCTTACCGCTGCATTAGCCTCAGGCTTCAGTGTAAGAATCGGAGAATGGACAGGATTCGGATGGCGTGGTTCGCTGGGAATCTGGCTGATTATTGCCGGGCTTGGACTTTTTGTTCTTATTCTGGAACTGATATTCAATAAAAAAAATCCGGGACAGGCAAAAGCAGCATTAAGTGTTTCTGATTTTAATATGTTTAAATCTGCACAGGCATGGAATATCAGTGTATTTATGGGACTGCAGTCTTTATTTTATTATTGTATGATGGCATGGCTTCCCTCATTTCTCACTGACTGTAAAATGGAAGGTGAAAGTACGGGATGGATACTGTTTCTAATTCAGATTACTATGATCCCGATTACTTTCTGTGCCCCGATTATTGCCGGCAAAATGAAAGATCAGCGGATTCTGATCGTACTTATCTGCAGTTTAATGTTCGGAAGTACGATGATGTTTGTATGGCTGCAGTCGCAATGGATTTATGCTAATGCTGTCATTATCGGTATTTCTAATGGTTTGTCTTTCAGCCTGTCAATTCTGTTTTTTTCAGCAAGAACAAAAAATAGCGCCAATGCGGTAAAGATATCAGGAATGGCGCAGTCTGTGGGATATCTTATTGCGGCATTCGGACCTCCGGTCTTCGGAAAGCTTCATGATTGGGATGCCTCGTGGAAAAGTTCTTTTTACTTTTTGAGCTTTGCTGTCCTTCTGATGTTTTATTTTGGAATGAAGGCGGCCAGAAATAAATATGTTGAAGATTAAAAAATACAGGAATTCTCTCTAAGAAGCTTCCTGTATTTTAAAATGATATTATTGTTAAAGATTTTTTTGAAAAAATATTTCCAGCTTTTCAAAAGGAATTAATTGTGTGTTATCGTACAGATCAACATGTCCTGCATTAGGTACATAATACAGTTCTTTCGGTTCGGCGGCAAGTTGATAAGCCTTCTCACTGAATTCTTTTGAATGTGCCTGATCGCCTGTAATGAACAGCATAGGTCTGGGAGAAATGGTTTCTATATCATTAAACGGGTAGAAATTCATAAATTTTGTATTGCTGCTCAATGTCGGATGAGTAGTCAGCTCCGGAGAACTCCCTTTTGGGGTGTATTCGCCTCTGGAAGTCCTGTAAAAATCATAAAATTCGCGCTGGATAGGATGTGTATCTTTGTCGAGTTTATGAACAGTTCCACTTGTATATTGGGTTTTCCCACCGGTAAATTCTACATAACGCTGTTCTGCTGCTTCTGCAATTATTTTTTTCCGTTGTTCGATGCTTTGAGAATGGTTCAGTGCATTTCTGTTGGCTGCTCCCATATCATACATACTGACCGTTGCTATGGCTTTCATTCTGGGATCAATCTTAGCTGCACTGATCACAAAACTTCCACTTCCACAAACACCGATAATTCCGATCCTGTTTTTGTCAACAAATGATCTTGTTCCAAGAAAATCAACGGCAGCACTGAAATCTTCTGCATATATATCAGGTGCAACAGCATTTCTCGGCTCTCCGGCACTTTCCCCCCAAAAGGAAAGATCAATGGCTAAGGTGACATAATCTTTTTCGGCCATTTTGGATGCATACAAATCGGCACTCTGCTCTTTCACGGCACCCATTGGATGCCCAACAATAATGGCCGGATGTTTTTCGTTCCGGCTAAAATTTTCCGGTATAAAAAGATGGCCGGCAACATCCATATTGTACTGGTTTTTAAATGTAACTTTATAAATCGCAATATTGCTGCTGACTTTAAAAGTGGTATATAGGTCTGCGGTGATCTTTTCCATTTTATTTTTTTCTGATTCCGGATGATGATTTTTCACATTCTGTGACAGTATTTTCCCTGAAAAGAGAAGGCACAGAGCTACTGCAAATATTGATTTTTTCATAATTAATAAATTGATTTAATGATTTTTGCCGGAATACCTCCTACTACAGTATCATCAGGTACATCTCCTGAAACAACTGCCCCGGCTGCTACTACAGCATTTTTTCCTATAGTAATTCCAGGAAGGACCGTAGCACCCGCACCAATCCATGCCCCTTTTTTCACAAGGATAGGTTTTGTGACGATTGCTTTTCTTTGATTAGGATCCAGTGGATGATTTTCTGTAACCAGGTTTACTTTTGGGCCAATCAGAACGTCATCTTCTATGGTAATACCGCCCATATCCAGAAAAGAACATGCGTGGTTGATAAAAACATTTTTTCCAAGGGTGATGAATCTTCCGAAATTAGTGTAGAACGGTGGAAATATTGTTGTGCTTTCATCTATTGCAAGCTCTGTAATTTCACCAATACAGTTACGCACCTGCTGAATATCTGTAGAATTATTAAGCTTCTGAGACAGTTTAATCGTTCTGTTCACTATATTGTTAATGATATAATATTCAGGATCATTAAGATGGATGGTATCTCCTTTTCTTAGTCTTTCCAATATATTTTTGTCTTTCATTTTCATATTTTTAATACAAAACAAAATTAAAAGGAAACCCTCACAAAGACATCTTTGTGAGGCTCAATTAATCTTTCTGAGAAGCTCAAATAAGGGTTGATGAAACTTTTTAGCTATGTGTGCGGCAGATACTGATATGAATTGCTGTCAGCCAGCCATATTCACGAAGATATGTCCAATAGAAATGCAGCGCAGACAGAACATTAAAAGTGAGATGGCTTCAGTAGGAAAATATTCCAATAAAAAAACAGATCATTACTATATATCGGACGGTGAAAAGCCATATTCTTTTTTAAAAGCTGTGGAAAAATGAGAAGGATTTTTAAATCCCACTTCTATATACACATCCTGCACTTTTTTATTTTCTTCTTTAAGTTTAAAATAGGCGGCTTCAAGGCGTTTTTTAATTAACCATTTCTGTGGGGTAAGACTGCTTATTTTCTTAAAATCCCTTTTAAAAGTGGCGAGGCTCCTGCCGGTATAAGAGGCGATCTGTTCCATGGTAAGATCGTCCATATAATTCTCATTAAGAAAGCCAAGAATATCTACTTTCCAGGGTTCTGTAAAATCGAATAGTACCGGATACAAAGCTTCAGAACTGTTGAGAACCGCATAAATTCCTTCAAGCAGTTTGAGATGTGCAACTCCTTCTGTGGGTTTTATATTGCCATCAAAATAAGGCGTTAAAGATTGAAACAGACTGGTAATATCCGGACGGATGTCAAGTTTAAATATATTTTTTTCTGAAATTGATAATTTCTCCGGTATTTCATACCTGTTCATTTTGCTGTAAAACTCACGGAGAATATTTCTTCCAAAAGTAAGTGAGATCCCTTTATACAGGTCTTCTCCCTTACTGTTTTTATACATGACGAGCCTGTGATCGCGACGGATAAAAGCACACTCACCTGCTTTGATAATAATCTGCTCTCCCCTGTCTTCGATGATTTGTTCGCCGGAATACAGATATAAGAGAACATGTTCAGGTGTGGCGTGGATGCATTTTTCACTGTAATCTGAAAAGCAGGAAAGAAATATACCTGAATAATTTAATGTTCTCAATGTCTCTGTGTTTTCCATGCTGCGTCCATTTATTGTTTGCAAATTTAATGATAAAGTCGCTGTAAAGATTTGCTGTAAGGCTCAAGTGCTGATTTATGTCACTCTTTTTCTGTTACTTGCTTCTATCCATTCGTCTTTTTGGCATTTGGGACAGTGTGCTGTATTTCCTTCTGCTTTAAATTCGGTATGTCCACAGAAGATGCAGGAATATTGGCTTTCTTTATAAATTCTTTTTAATGGACTTTTTAATGAATCCGGCATGATGGGAAGTCCATATTTTACATCTTGATCTTCATAGTAAAAAACACTGATTTCACCGGAAATCTCTTCTATGGCTGTTTCTACCTGTCCAAGCTGAGAAATGCCTTTCAATCTTAATTCGGCAAAGAATTCATCGCTGCCCAGATTTTCTTTTTTAAAATTTTCAATAGCAAATTCACCGTCTTTGATCAGGTAGATGGAACTGCCTTCCACCATTCTCTCAAACTTTTTGCTTCTGCCGATAAAAAATGTGACAATACTGTATAAAAGGATGATAACAATAAAAACAAGGATAGAAGAAATAATGCCTACATCTTTATTAAACATAGGATCGCCGGCTGCGGAGCCTAAACCGATAATAACAACCAGCTCAAAAATAGAAAGTTGTTTGACTCCCCTTTTGCCTAATATCCTCAGCCCGATAATAATAGCCAGAAACATGATAACTGTACGGAGGATGATTTCTAAAAGAAAGGACCATTCTTCATGTCCCAGAAACAATTCTTTCCAGTTGAGTTCTAAGAGAAACAAGGATAGCATAGAAATTAATTTAAAGAAGGCATTCAAAAAATGAGCCATCTCCCAACCTATTCTTTCTAAAGATTATAGATTTTAAACTCTTCTTAACCTGAATTCGGGATAAGGATTAAACTCAATGCAAGGATAGGCAAAGCCTTAAAAAACATTTATTTTATTTTTTAAAATAAACAAGCCGTTTCACTTATTGGTAAGCAATACAGGGTGTATGTGGTCTTACTTTGCTGCATGAAATGCCTTTGTTTTCCTTATTAAAAATACCAGAGAATCTACTTTGTTTGTCTTTGCGATAAAAATATAATTGTTTTCAGGTATTTCTTATCCCGAACTCGGTCTTTTTAAGTAATTATAAAGAATATTCCATCCCATCCTGCAGAACTAAGCATCTGTTTTCCATACCGTTTTCATTGATCTTCTTCTGAATGTATTCACGGTTTTCTTTACAGTGGCTTACAGCTTCAAGATGGGTTACCAAAACAGTGGCATTGGGTGCATATTCACCAAGTTTAATGATGTCCTCGCTGGTCATGATGATAGGATCTCCCACTACAAAAGTGGCTGCGCCTCCGGCTACAACAATATGCTGTGGCTTGTGCCGATCGATTTCTGCCGCAATTCCGTCATACCAGATACTGTCACCTACGATATAGATGCTTTTATCCTCAGTTTTAAAGACAAATCCGTTTACCTTACCCATTTTCTCCCCTATTTCTCCGGTCCCGTGCTCTCCTTCTGTAATTGATATGCTGATGTTTTCCCAGATGATGCTGTCTTTAATAGAAATTATATTCTTAAAGCCTGACTGGGCAATCTGTTCTGAAATAATCTCCGGGCAGATCACAGGAATATTTTTATCCAGGAGCTCAATCGCTTTTGCGTCCCAATGATCGGGATGAAGGTGAGTTACGGCCACTGCATCAATTGTTATCAGTTTATCTTTTAATTCTTCCTCACTGAACGGAAGGTCAACCAGAGGGTTTTCCAATTCGTTATCTGTCATCGGAAATTTCCCCAAAGAACCTTTTTCTCCAAGCATGGGATCAATTAAAATTTTTTTTCCTCCGATCTGGAGCAGCAATGTGGCATTACGCCATAATTCTAGTTTCATTTTGCTTAATTTTGTCTTTACAAAGCTATAGCTCAATCAAGGTTAAATAATAGACGGTTACCAAAAGGTTAACCATATACAGTAAAGTTATCTATGAATTTTGAAGAATTTAAAAACTGCGGGCTCAGACGAAGCCTGGATTTTCTTTCCGGAAAGTGGAAACCTCTGATCCTTCATAATCTTTTTGAGGAAGATCAGGTGCGATTTATAGAATTATGGCGTAAAATGCCGAGGGTCTCGAAGAAAGTACTGTCGGAACAGCTGAAACAGATGGAGGAGAATCATATTATTCAACGGATTGAAGTCTATAATTTTCCTCCTGAAGTTTATTATAAGCTCACTGATCAGGGTAAAAAATTAGAACCTATTCTTAATCAGCTGCATCAGTGGGGCAATGATCTTAATTCTTAAAACTCTCTAAAACCTCGAAAATATTCCGATAAATAAAGTCCAGCTCTTCCGCAGTAATACAATACGGGGGAACCAAATACATGACATTCCCCAGCGGACGCATTATAATTCCACGCTGTAGAAATTTATCGTACAGGATTTTACCAATCTCATTAAAATAGGAAGTATTCTGATCCGTTTTATATTCAAAAGCGAGAATCGTTCCGGTCTGACGTACATTTTCAACATCAGTATACGCTGAGAGAATTTTGGCAAAATCTGAATGCTGTCTGCTGATACGGTCTATGGCAGCTAACGTTTCTTCCTGTAATAAAAGCTCCATGCTGGCTAATGCAGCTTTGCAGGCCAAGGGATTGGCTGTAAAAGAATGTCCGTGAAACAACGTCTTGTATTTGTCATCCGATAAAAAAGCATTGAAAATGTCCTGGGAACAGGTGGTAATTCCCATAGGCATCGTTCCGCCGGTTAGTCCTTTTGAGAAACACATAATATCCGGCATTTCTGTAAGATGGTTGGCGGCAAACAATTTTCCTGTTCTTCCAAAACCTGTAAATACTTCATCCTGAATCATCAGAATTTCTTTGCTTCTGCAGAATTTCATCAGTTCGTCAAGATGTTCAGCCTCATACATCAGCATACCTGCTGCACCTTGTACCAGAGGTTCATAGATGAAACAGGCTGTCTCTTCTGCGAGATCTTTGATCTGAAGTTTTAAGCTTTCCAGATTTTCTGCGTTGGGTGTATCAATAAAAATCACTTCAAAAAGCATGCTTCCGAAAGGTTTTGTCCAGACACTCCTTCCACTCACAGACATTGCTCCGAACGTGTCACCGTGATAGGCATTCCTGAAAGCCAGGATTTTCGTCTTTTCTTTTCCCAAATTATAAGCATACTGAATACACATTTTCAGCGCTGATTCCACTGCAGTAGAACCATTATCCGAATAAAAAACCTTTTTCTGATTATCAGGAAGCAGTTTGAGGAGATTTTCTGATAGCTGAACAGCCGGTTCATGCGTAAATCCTGCAAAAATAACCTGTTCCAAAGTATTTAACTGTTCAAATACCCGCTTTGCAATATAGGGGTGCGCATGGCCGTGCAAAGTCACCCACCAGGAAGAAACCGCATCGATATACTTTTTTCCTTCATCATCATATAAATAAACACCCTTTCCTTTAATAATGGGAATCACATCTCCCGCTGTTTTCATTTGGGTATAAGGATGCCAGTTGACGGTTTTGTCTCTTTCGGCAAGAAGAGATTGTATTGATGTATTCATTTTTAGAAGTTAGAAGTTAGAAGTTAGAAATTAGAGGTTAGAGGTTAGAAGTTAGTTGTTAAAATATGGAGATGGGAGTTCTGGAAGCTAACTCGTAACTTATAACACAATCGTTTATCACCCGAACCCCGCGTCCCGGATCCGGATTAACAACAATTGGTTTCTTTCATCTTCATGGGTTTCAGTCCCAGCTTTTCCAGCATCTGCATATCTTCAGAAACTCCGGGATTAGGCGTTACCAATAACGTTTCTCTTTCTCCTGTGAAGATGGAATTGGCTCCGGCCATAAAGCACCATGCCTGTTCTGTTTCATTCATTTCGATACGTCCGGCACTTAATCTGACCATTGATGACGGCATGACAATCCTTGCAGTAGCAATCATTCTTACCATTTCCCAGGTATCTACTTTTTCATTATCCTCTAGCGGTGTTCCTGCTACTCTTGCCAAGGCATTGATGGGAACGGATTCCGGATGTTTGGGCATCGTGGCTAACGTTAAAAGCATTGAGATCCGGTCTCTGTGCGTTTCTCCAAGACCTATAATTCCCCCTGAACACACCGTTATTCCGGCTTTTCTTACATTGTTGATGGTATTGATCCTGTTATCGAAAGTTCTGGTTGAGATAATTTCTTCATAATACTGTTCGGAAGTATCCAGATTATGGTTGTAAGCATATAAGCCTGCTTCCTGAAGACGGATGGCCTGCTCTTCGGTAAGCATTCCCAAAGTACAGCATACTTCCAGCCCCAGTTCGTTTACGCCTTTTACCATATCGATTACCCTGTCGAAATCACGGTTGTTACGGACTTCACGCCATGCAGCAGCCATACAGAAACGGGAGGAGCCGCTGTCTTTTGCTTTTTGGGCGTGCGCAATAACAGTTTCTGTCGGAAGCAGGGCCTGTACTTTGATATTGGTATGGTAACGGGCAGCCTGGCCGCAATAGGAACAGTCCTCAGGACATCCTCCTGTTTTGATGGATAATAAGGTTGAGATCTGTACTTCTGACGGATCATGCCATTCACGGTGAACGGTTGATGCTTTATAGATCAGTTCCAGCAGGGGCTGGTGGTAAATTTCTTCTATTTCTTCTTTTGTCCAGTTGTTTCTTACGGTTGTTTTTTTATCCATTATCATAAATTTGTTTTTGCTAATTGTTCTGCAACAGCTTTAATGCTGTCTTTTGTGGGCTGGTCAATTTCGGGGATGCGAATAATTACGGTTTCTTTTTTAATAAAGTTGCTGATTGCTCTTTCTGTATCCGGGGGAAAAGCTCCGTTAAGGATCAGGTATTCCAGCTTAAGCTTTTTTTGTTTTAATGCCATGATGGAAAGCAAGCTATGATTGATGCATCCTAAATAATTTCTGACCACCAGGGCTACAGGAATTCTGAGTTTTTCGATAAGATCAATCATGAAAATTTCATCCGAAAGCGGGACCATAAGCCCTCCTGCTCCTTCTACAATAAGCTTGTTAGCTGTTTTTGGAAGCTGGAACTGTTCTAAACTGATTTCTGTATTTTCTTCCCGGGCCGACTGATGCGGAGAAGCGGCCAACTGAAAACGGAAGGTTTCCGGATGACAGACTGTATTCTCTGTCCATGATTCTATTTTATGAGTGTCCGTATATTCAAGGTCTCCTGACTGCACAGGTTTCCAGTAATCTGCCTTAAAATATTGCGTTAAAACGGCAGAGCATACTGTTTTTCCTACTTCAGTGCCTATGCCGGTGATGAATAGCTTGTTCATGCGGGGTATGGGTTTCGGGTTTCGAGATGCGTGATTTGGGTTTAGATTTAAATATATTCCTTAATAATTCCTGTGAGTTCTGTAATTTCTTTCTCGGTATTAAAGCTGTGGAGGCATATTCTCAGTCTTTCGGTTCCTGTTCTTACAGTCGGACTGTAGACGGCATAGGTTAAGAATTCATTGTCAGATAATGTTTTCTGTAAGTTTTTTAATTGCTGATTGTCCGGAAGCAATACCGCCTGTATCGGGCTTGTCTGTGAAGAAGGTGTTTCAATATTCTGATTGCTGAAGATTTCAATATTTTGATGAAGTTTTTCTGACAGTTCAGGTTTTAGCTTTAAAAATTCATATCCAGTTTTAACAGCTGCCCATAAAAAGTCCTGTGATGCCGTGGTATAGATGAAAGGAGACGCAAAATTCACCAAATAGGACCTCACGGTTTCATCACAGAGAATAGCGGCTCCATGTGCTCCCAAAGCCTTTCCATAAGTAATCACAGCGGCAAAAACATCATGTTGCAAATGGTATTTCTCAATCAAACCATATCCGAAAACTCCAAAAGCATGGGCTTCATCTACAATCAGTGCAGCATGGTATCTTTTTGCTAAAGCTGCAATTTCCTGAACAGAGGCAAAATCGCCATCCATTGAATACAGACTTTCTATAGCAATATAACAGGGGTCTTTCTGCTTTTTCAGAATGCTTTCAAGATCTTCAAGATCATTATGCCGGAATTTAATTTTTTTGGCATGTGACATTCTGCATGCATCATGAACAGAACGGTGAATCTGCTCATCCACAATAATCGTGTCATGGCGGTCCGGCAGTGTAGAAAATAAAGCCAGATTTGCATTGTAACCTGAAGAGAAAAGCAGCGCTGCAGGATATTGATGCTGTCCGGCAATATAATTTTCTGTTTCATCAGTTATATTGCTGTTCCCGCTGATCAATCTTGAGCCGGAACTTCCTGAAAGAAGCTGAGGGTTTTCCTGAACCTTCAGAAGCAACTGTAACTGAAGTTCTTCATTTCCTGCCAAGCCAAGATAATCGTTGGAATAAAAATCGATACCGGCTGATTTCGACTTTAAAATCCGCAATATTCCTGCTTCTGTTCTTTTATCAAGAGCTTCCTGAAATTTTTTAAGCATAATCTAATTGAGACACTTCTTTTGCCATGGCATTGATCCACAAATCATGCAGTTCCTTTTCTATCATCAGAATCTTCTCTGCGTGCAGTTTCCAGTCTGCGGAAAATTCATTTAACTGATGAATCATTTCTTCAAGATGTCCCTCTTCTTCCAGAATAATGGATTTCACCATAATCTTCGAAGATTCTTTGGTCAGAATATCCTGATAAACCGGATATAACTCATCTGCACGGACTTCAATGGCATAGGTTACAAAAAGATAAGCGGCGTATTTCAGATCTTCTTTATTCAGGGTAAATACAGTTTGAAGATACCTGCAAGCCTTAACATCTAATGAATGAAGATACTGTCGGGTCACAATTGGGGCCAGAAGTTCTTCAGTTTCATAGGTTTTACACAATTCGGGATCTATTTTTCCGATCTGCTTTTTTAGATAATAAGCGTGACGGTGTTCTTCCGCAGCATGTTTCAGCTGAATCAGGGTCACTGAAACCGGATGCTCACATTTAGAGATTTTTCTGGCACCGGCATTTTCCATGAACGAAAGCGTATTCAGCCATTTGGCATGGGTAACGCTATCCCGGACAATTCTTTCAAGCAGTTGTTGAAATTCCATAGGTTTTTATCAATTTTGGTTCGGGGTTCGGATTGTGAGGTTCAGGTTTTGGAATTTAATTTTTCTCTAATATTAACTCGTATCCCGTATCTCGCAACTTCTTATTTTATTCTGAGCCAAAATTAGTATATTGCCGGACTGTTAAAAGGTGCCAGTTTTAATATTATGGATAGTCCGGTTAAGATTCCTTATCAAAGTTTTATAGAAATTGACAGAAATTCTGATACTTCGATCTATATGCAGATCGCGAATCAGTTAATTAATGCTATTCAAAGAGGTTTTTTACCTTATGGGACCAAGCTGCCGGGAACCCGAACATTCAGTGAAGTTCTGGACATCCACCGGAATACTGCCGTTGCGGTGTACGATGAATTATCTGCACAGGGCTGGGTGGAAAGTCTTCCGAATAAAGGGACCTTCATTATCGGGGAAAACCAGGAACAGCCTGTGAGGGTTAAGGACTTTGAAAAAAACAGTCTTCAGAATTATCCTGAAGCTACAGGTTTTTCTTTTAAAACTTCAAATATTCTGGACAATCCTTTTGAACATTCGGACTGTGAATATGTTTTTAATGACGGTGTCCCGGATATCAGGCTGACTCAGATCGGGCAGCATTCACGGTTTTACAGCTCTATTCTTAAAAGGAAATCCAACCAGAAAATGCTTGGGCATTATAATCATGACGGAAGTGAATTTTTTAAGGAACATCTGTCACATTATCTTAATCTTTCCCGCGGATTACCCATCTCAAAGAATAATCTTCTTATCACCCGAAGCACAGAAATGAGTATTTATATCGTTTCAGAAATTCTACTTTCCGCAGGAGATACTGTATTAGTAGGCGCTTTAAGTTATTTTTCCGTCAATATGATTTTCCAGAAAGCAGGTGTGAATATTCTCTCTCTGCCGATAGATGAGGAAGGAATTATCGTTGAACATGTCCGGGAAGTCTGTAAAAAGCAAAAAATCCGGATGCTTTATCTCACGCCGCACCACCACTATCCTACTACCGTTGCCTTAAGTGCCCAGCGAAGGCTTGAACTGCTTGATCTTGCTCATGAATACGGCTTTATCATTCTGGAAGATGATTATGATTATGAATTTCATTACGATAAAAGTCCAATTCTTCCTTTGGCGAGTGCAGACACGAAAGGAATGGTTATTTACATTGGATCATTCGGAAAATCATTGGCTCCGGGATTCAGGACCGGTTTTATTGTGGCTCCGGAAAATCTGATGGCTGAAATGAGGAAGTACCTTGGGATCATAGACCGTCAGGGTGATATTTTAATGGAAAGGGCTTTGGGTGAAATGATTGAGGAGGGAGAAATACACCGTTACCTGAAAAAATCCTTAAAGGTTTATCAGGAAAGACGGGATTATTTTGCACAACTGCTTGAAGGAAATTTAGGAGAATTGATACAGTTTCAAAAGCCGTCGGGAGGTCTTGCGTTCTGGCTGGAATGGAAGGTTCCGGTCAACCTGATGCAGCTGAGCCGGAACTGTGCACAAAATAATCTTTTTATCCCTAAAACACTGCTGTATCAGACCAAAGATCTTACGGCGATGAGGTTGGGTTTTGGAAATCTGAATTTTGAGGAAATGGAGAAGAGTATTAAAATCCTTTCAGATAACGCTAAAAGATTGTTATAGGAAATCTCTCGCAGATTAAGCAGATATGGCAGATGTTTGCGTTTTATTGATCTGCTCAATTCGCGAGAGGTAAAAAACATCTAAAAATTGCACATCAGATTTAAACTAGTATAAAATTTCACGCAGATGTTACTGATTAAGCAGATATTTATGTTATTTATATCAATAGGATGTTTGAAATAAAAAAGTGTAACAGTTCCGTTACACTTATCTAATTTTTTTGTTTTTTAATTGGAGAGACTCAATGTCTTCACTTTCTTTTTCGTGGGTTTCTTCTTTTTTCTGTTCAGATAAATAATAAATCCGGTGATGGGAAGTGAAGCTGCAATCATGCCTGCAAAAAGGTATAAAATCCGGCCTGGCATTCCGAAGATACTTCCGGTATGAAGATCATAATTCCTTTCTCTTAACGCAGTTCCATAGCCGATATTTTTGTCTTTGTAAGATTGATGTTTTAATATTTCTCCTGAATATTGATCAAAGGTAAACTGCTCATTCTGGTACTGCCTATTTCCGTAGGTCACCTCAGCATAATAAGTGCCTTCTTCCGTTTTCGGAAAGCTGATGAGTGCAGATTTCTTATCAGCTAAGCTCTTTTCTACCCTATCACCAACAATATTCAAAATGTTTTTTGAATTTGAATTTTCTTCGGAAGGGATGGTGCTTTTGGCTTTCTGTTCGGTTTTTGCTTTTCCGTTCAGTGTTTTTTTTACCCATTTATCAACGTTTTCGAAATTCCATATTAAAGCTGCATAGGAAATAAGACACAAAGGAATAACGGCATAAAATCCTAAGACATTGTGCATGTCATAATTAACCCTTTTCCATTTGGCTGATGTTTTAATGGAAAACATCCCTTTCAGAGCTTTCTTATTCATTTTGCGGGGATACCAGATCATCAGTCCCGAAAAAAGCATGACAGCCAATATCAGTGTGGAATATCCTGTAATCGTTTTGCCAATTTTTTCACCCAGTAAAAGCCTCCGGTGAAGGTCCATCACGATCTCAAAAAAATCATTTTTAGCATTTTCCACCTCAAGAACCTTTCCGGTGTAAGGATCTACATAAACCCTGTAATAATGAATGTAAGTTCCCCAGTAGGTCAGAGCTTCACTGTTCATTTTCAGCGAACGGAATGCATAGCTTCGGGATGGATCTGAGGATATTTCTACCCTGCTAACCTTTAAACTGTCCGGAAGTGCCTGCTCTGCTTTCAATTTGAGGTCAGAAAACTGCAGTTTTTCTTTTTTTATGGTTTTGACGAAATATTTTTCAGGGTATAACGCATGTTTCAGTTCTTTTTCAAAAGCGAGAATACATCCCGTAAGCGCCATAATGACAACTATAAGCCCGGACATTAGTCCGAGCCATAGATGTAATTGATATGCCGTCTTTCTTAGTATAGAATTCATATTAAAACTTAAGACTAACCTCCGCTACAAAGTTACGAGGCATTTGGGCTACTACAACCCCCTGTCCTGCGAAATACTGCGCATTTCCTAAATTATTCATTTTAAATCCTAATCTGTATCTTTCTTTTTCAAGAGATATAGAAGCATTGACTAAAGTATAAGCAGGGAATATAAATTGTCCGGTAGTCGCGTTGTCTACCGTAATCTGCTCACCGACACGGTTCACCCCAAAACCTAATCCAATTCCCTGAAATCCTTTGATTGGCAATATATAGCTTATCCATGAATTGAATACATTAGCCGGACCTGCAGAAGAAGGACGACGCCCATCCACATTAGCTGCCGCCTTTACAAACTTACTGTCGTTGTAAGAATATCCTGCCATAATATTCAGGCCCTGAATAGGATTCAGTATTGTCTCAATTTCTATTCCCTTGCTTCTCTGCTCACCGTCCTGGATGGTAATGCTATGGCTTTTCCCGTCACGGATTACTTCCGTTAGTCTTAACATATTATCAACCAGTATATCATAATATCCTACGGTAAAATTCACTCTGTTTCTCCAGAGATTTCCTTTTACTCCCACTTCCCACTGATTAGATTTTTGCGGTTTGAAATCTCCGCTGTAATCTGAAAGGGGCTGAGAAGCCGGAGGTGTATAGCTGAAGCCGTTCATATAGTTGGCATATGCTGATAAACGGTCTTTAAAGATCTGGTACGATACCCCCAGTTTTGGAGACAGTGCTGTCTGCTTGAATTTTGGTGAAGAAGGATTAAGGGCATTCGTGTTCAGATCAAGCTGTCCGTTACTTTCATAATGGTCTAAACGTAAGCTTAATAAAGTAACTAAACGATCCGTAATATAAACAGCATCGGAAATATAAGCGCCATAGATATTACTTGAGAATGAATTTCTTTCCAAAGGTGATTTACCTGTTTTGATACCGGCTTCGATGGCAGCCTGGGTGAAATTCTGTATTTTTTGAAGGGCCAGATCTTTAGAAATCATCCCGTACTTGGCTGTCAGATTCTGCCCGTTGATGGTGTCGTATTTAACGATGGGAGAATTGTTGTTGTTTAATGACTGGTTTAAATAGTCTAGCCCAATAAGAACTTTATTTTTAATTTTTCCTATTTTAAATTCTCCGTTAAAATTCTGCTGAATACTCGTAGAGGCTCCCTCAGAATTCTGCCACTGTACATTACGCTCCAAAAGGGCATCGCTGGTATTTCCCCTGATGAACTGATACTGATATAATCCTTCCGTTTTTCTGTAATTTCTTGAGATCAAAGTCTGTGAGCTCCATTTATCGGAAATTTTGTAATTCACCTCGGCTTTTACATTGATGGAAGGTGCCTTTAAACTCATATCATTATTGGAATAAGACCTTTTCCAGTCAAATCCGAGTTCGTCAGGAGTCGTCGCGAAAAACTTCCTTGTTCTGGATAGGAAAATAATTGGTGTATTTGTTCCTTCGTAGGTGTAAATCTGAGCTCCCAAATTGAACTTCAACCGGTCATTTACCTGGTAGCTGAGTGTCGGGGCTACAAACATGGACTTCCTGAATTCAGAATCTCTGAATCCGTTCTGATACTGATAAGCGGCATTCAGACGGAATAGAGTTTTTCTTGAATCCGTGATCGGGCCATATACATCAGCTGTCACACGGTTCAGGTTATAGCTTCCCAAAAGATAAGAAACTTCTCCCCCGAAATAATCTTTCGGTTTTTTCGTCACCACATTAATCAGTCCTCCAAAGGAATTCACTGCGCCTCCGTAAAGTGTTCCGGAAGGCCCTTTTATCACGTCGATACGTTCAATATCCGCAGGGTCAATTTCTGAATTGGTGGTTGCAGGAACACCGTCTACCATAGAAACTCTGGTAGGGAAACCTCTTAAATTATAATAAAAGCTTCCGTCCCCCGCTCTTCCTGCACTTCCCTGCATTTTTACAATACCCGGAACGTTTTTTAAAGCATCCGAAACATCATAAACCAACTGCTCTTTCAGGATCTGCTGGTTGATGCTCGTATACATTTGGGGATTTTCAATATTTTTCAACGGCATCTTAGAAACTGAGGTGCTGTCCTTGTCCAGAAATTTGTTTCTGCTTACTGCATATACGGTAATCCCTTCGATGACGTTGTTTTCTACGGAAGTGTAGATCACTGGAATTTCAAAGACATCTTTCTCGATGCGGATCTGCTCCCGCATCAGTTCAATATCATTTAAAACCACCTGAAGAGTATACTCTCCAGGTGGCACATTATCAAAGTAATATTCTCCTAAATTATTGGTTTTTGCCTGATACGGCGTATTGACTAACCTTAAAAGTGCATTCTTTACAGGCACTTTTTCAGACAGCATGACCTTGCCGTTAACGCGTTCACTCTGCTGGGCAGAAACGATAAGCGGGAAGCTGACAAGAAGTAAAAGTAATATAAGGGTTTTAAATGTTTTCATGCTGTAAGTTTTGTAACAGTGGATAGTTTATTTTGCCGTTTTGTGATAATGGAAATGATTCTATGTGTTCGGTGCGTACGTACTGCGGATTGATGCGCAGTTTATTTTTAATGATTTCTGTAATGGTCTGGGGATCAATCCCGAGGTTGTCATACAGAACAATGATTTTCTTGTCATTGCCGTTAAGGCAAACCACCGTGTTGCCTTCCAGCTCATTCTTAAGGATAAACTCTACCTCATCCAGGTTGAGACGGATCCCGAAAAGCTTCATGATCCTCTTGATTCTTCCTGTGATGTAATACAGTCCGTTCTGCCCTCTTCTGCCCGTATCTCCTGTATGAAGAACTTTTGGCTGCTCGTAGGTAGAAAGGTCTTCAAGCCTGTTGGCATACCCTCCGCTAATGCCTGAATGTAAAAAGAGCAGTTCATCCGTTTCAGGATCAATCTGGAAGCTTCCACCGTGTACCGGTGTCCCGATAGAAGTTTCCTCTTCAAGAAGTCCGTCTGTGGTAAGGTAAGCCATTCTTCCGCCTGCTTCAGTCTGTCCGTACTGGGCAAAGAACTGTTTTTCAAATTCATGGCAGTAATTGAAAATCGTTTTCCTTAGCTCAGCATTGATCACTCCTCCTGTGTGGGTCATGTATCTCAGGCTGCTGCTGTCTTTTCTGAAAAATCCTATTCTGTTCAAGTTTTCGTACAGATAAGGAACGCCTCCCAGCGTGCTGTAACCGTATTCTTCCATTTCGTCCCAGAATGCTTTCTGCATGATGTCTTTATCCGTACAAACTATTCTTCCCGCGCGCATACAGTTGGTGGTAAAAATTGAAAAACCGTACACGAAATTAATCGGTACGTTGAGTGGAACTACATCAGATTCAAGAATCGGCATATACTGAAGGATGCTCACAGCATTCTGGTAGAGGTTCTCATCTGAAAGCTTCACCAGTTTTGGAACTCCGGTGGTTCCGGAAGTACTTAAAAGGATCTTGATCTCGGGATGAATAACTACTTCAGGCTGATCATCTTTTTTAGCAAAGATCTTCACTGTTTCTGAGAATTCCTTCAGTTCATATCCCTGAACCTCATCTCTGGAAGGATCAAAGATATATTTGGGGCGGTATTCCGCTTCCAGACGTTCTTTAAATTCCGGATGCAGCTTCTGTCCCAAAACAGCAATGGCAAGTGCTGTTCCATAGAAATTGAGGAGCACCTCAATGCCGGGCAGCTGATTGTCATTGTACAAAAAGATCAATCCTTTTTCTACAGGATTGAGGCCCAAAGACCGGTACAGCGTTCCAACCGGCGTGGTGGCACCGGTGGAAGCATCTGTAAACAACAAGTTCTTGTTGGCAATTACATTTTCTAAAATTTTCATATACTTAGTTTTCTACGAGTACATCGTATTTTTTCATTTTTTCGCGGATCTTTCCAACGGTTCCCATTTCAAGGATATCGTTAAAATCAAACTTGACACGGTAGAACTGCTCCAGGGCTTCTACAATAAGCAGATGCGACATAGAGTCCCACTCAGGAATTTCCTGATAGGTAAGGTTTTCGTCTACCAATTCTTTTTTCACAGCGATTGCTGATGCGATAATTTCATAAAATTCGTCTGTTGTGTGCATTTTAAATTTTTATAGTTTTCCATTTACCATTTTTGAAGATCATGAGGAACAGTACAGCCAGTACGATTTCCGAAGAAACAATAGCTGTAAATATTCCTTTCAGTTCCCATTGAAGCCTTACCCCAAGCAGGTAAGCTAGAGGAAGCTGAATCACATAAAACATGATCATGTACAGCAGGGTTACCTGCATAATATTACCGGCCGCATTAAGAGCACGGCTGATCACCATTGTAAAACCGAGTAAGAGATAAGCCATAGACACCACATGGATGTACTGTACAGCGTATCTGGCTACTTCTGCTTCTTTGGTGAAGAAAGTCACTACATATTCCGCAGCGAACTGCCAGAATACAGCGACAGCTACCAAATAAGTCATATTGATTCCTCCGGCTCTCCATACTGTTTTCTCTGCGCGGTCAGGGTTTCCGGCTCCTAAATTCTGTCCTGTAAGAACGCCAGCAGCATTTCCTATTCCCCAGGCAGGCATCGTTGCAACAGAAGCAATTCTCTGTGCAATAATGTATCCTGCAAGAGCAGTTGTCCCGAAGGTGGCGATGATTTTAACCATAATCAGCCAGCTTGAAGCAGGAATAATATACTGAACCAGTCCGCCAAAAGTAATTTTCAGTATTTTCTTAATTAAAGGCAGATCCAGATGAAACTTGACCAGGATATTCACACTGGTCTTACGTGTAAGAAGAATAAAGAACTGATATAAAACCGCCAGTAACCGGGATAATATCGTAGCATACGCCAATCCCATTATTCCGTAAGCGGGAATAAAACCAAGTCCAAAAACAAGAATCACGGCAAAGACCATACTGGAGATATGACAAAGCCAAAGCGACTTCATCGCCAGATCTGCATCTCCTGCTCCTCTGAAAAGACCATTGATAGACAGACGCAGAATCACCAGACCGATACTCAGAAAGACCAGTTGGGTAAATGGCAGTCCGTTATTTACCATTCCTGTATTGAATCCAAGGAAACTGATGATCTCACCAGCGAAAAGAAATGACAGACCACCAATCAGTAATGCAAAGGTCGATGCCAGCAATATGATATAATGTGCTGTCCGGCCCATACCTTCCTGGTCTTTTTCTCCGGCTCTCCTAGCCGTTAGTGTTGCAGCAGCGATACCTAAACCAATAGCAATCGCATTGGCAAAATTGATATAGTTATCTGCAATTCCCACAAGCCCAAGGACCTTATCTCCTAATCTTGCAATGATTAGAAGATTGATACTGACAAAAACAGATTCCATCACGAGCTCCATCACCATAGGAATAGCAAGGCTGAAGATAGAACGGTTGATACTCCCTGAGGTAAGTTCTACTTTTTTTCCCGCTAAAGCTCCGTACGCAAATACAGAGCCTTCTTTTACAAGATGCAGAAACTTTCTCATACCGTTGCTACAGAGTTTTTATTCGCAATCTGATACAAAGGATTCGGCAGTGCACCGTCTTTCTTTGGAATAGCAAATGCTTTATTTTCGCTGTAGCCGTTGTTTTTCAAACGAAGACTGTTGATGTAGAACCTTTTGAAGGTAGGAACATACAGATCATATTTTTCATAACGCTCATTCAGATGAGGATTATGGTTTTTGTAGTTTTCTATACAGTCATGAACAAGCGTCCAGAAGGTCTCTTCCTGAAAGTTGGAATAGGTATGCAGAATATTGGATAAATATCTGAAGAATGCATCAAATACTCCCAAAAGAATAGACAACGGAACATTTTCCTTGTTGGAAGACTGGATCAGTCCGTCTGCCAGATGATCAGGAAGTTTTTCTCTTGCTTCTGCAGTCAGCACAATATCATCCACAAAATCTTTGATGACAATTCTCTGAGGAACTCCGTTTTTCAATACCACCATAATATTTTCTCCGTGAGGCGTTACACAAAGAGAATGGGTGTAATAAATATGAAGCAGGGGCGTAAGATAAGCATCCAGATAATCTGTGATCCACTGCCTGATACTGATTCCTGCCTGTTCTGCAAAAGCCTGTACCAAAGGAACTCCATTCTGATCTACAAAAAGCAGGGAAGCCATGGTAAACATTTCTTCATCTTCCTGTAAATAACTGGAAGCACTTTCTCGCCATAAAGCTCCAAGGAATTCATTATACTGATAAGGAACACCGGCAATCGCACTGTATTGAGGATGCAGATACGCAACAGAAGCTTCTTCTCCTAAAAATATGGTTCCTTTGGTTTCAAGATAAGCATCGCCTTTGATCAGTCCTTTCATCCAGTCTGTAATGGATGGAGCAATTTTCATCTGCTTAGGCGACAATCCTCTGATATTTCCTGTACTTAAAATAGAAACGGCCGTTTTCAGGTACCTTTTTTCAGGATGATCTGTATTGAATAGAGTCCTGATGCTCTGTTGCGGGCTGTAGACATCATTACCTTCTCCTAAAAGAATTAAGATACCAGATGCAATATCACCTGCAAAATGAATTTTCAGTTTATGTTCCCACTGCCACGGATGCACGGGAATTAAATTATAATCCACAGAAGATTTCCCTGCCTCGATCAGTCTATGTTGAAATGTCTGATACAATTCGTCTCCAATTTCAGAACGGTAAAATCCTTCCTGATCAATAGGGTCCAGCGATTGGAAAGCTGATCTGTCTTTGTGTGCAGCCAGCCATAACACTTTTAAATCCTCTCCTGCTTCCGGAGCGAATGTTTCAAGATCTGTAGGAGAAAATCCTAACCTGCTTTTGTTAACAATGACCCACGGATGTCCTGTCATCTGGTGTTCTACCGTCTGGTAATTACTTGATGCCAGTTCCTTTGAAGACATAATACCTCTGGATATGATCAGTGCATCGCAGTATAAGGTATGCAGCAATTCTTCGGTATATCTTGCCAGCGTATTGGCATCCAGATCGAATACGGTCTGCATTTCAAGGAAAAACTCGGGAATATCCAGCGCTGAGGTTTTTGCCCCATTCTCTATTTTTACGATACTGTCTTTATCAATATGCCAGTAATCCATCATTCTTTCCTGTCCTCGGAATTGATATGCTATGTTTTCAATCCCGGTTTCCAGTTGGAAAACAGTAAATCCTGCTTCATCCTCCAGAGCAACAGCAGGTTTCAAACGTTCCTCATGCATTAACTCTGCAATCGTTTTGGCCATAAGATCTCTGTTGGCCTGTAGCCAGATCTCCTGGCTGATTATATTATTTTTTAAGTTGGTGTTCATTGTTCTGTTATATTTGGACAGTTGGCAGGACAGCGTGCTTTTCTACATCAAAATCCTGGAAAGCAATTTTCTTTTCGATTTTATAATATTCCCGTCCCAGAATGTCATTGATGATATAGGAATTACGGTAGGCCGCCATGCCAAGATCGGTAGAAATGTAGCTGTGGGTATGCACTTCTGCATGAAGTACATAGATTTCGCCTCCATTATGATCTATAGAATAATTCCTGTTCACCGCAAATAATCCTGAAGAGTCTCTTTTAATTCTGGACTGAATATTTTTCAGGAAAGCCGGTTCATGATAACGGTATCCTGTTCCTACCACCAGATAATCAGCTTCCTGTTCGTAAGGAATTTCCTGTTCCAGCTGCGTGAATTCAAGGGTTAAATGGTCCGGATTACTGTTGTCTACTCTATCTAACTGACTGTTTGGAATGATGGTAAGATTTGGATCAGCATTATCAATATTCAGGTCATAGATGAAATCATAGATCTGGTTGATGAGGTCATAGTTGATTCCTTTAAACTGAGCCTGCTGCTTGCTTAATATTGATTTTCTTGCCGCTTCATCCCTGCTGTAGAAATAATCTACATAATCAGGAGAAGTCAGTTCAAGCGTAAGTTTTGAATATTCCATCGGAAAGAAACGGTCCGGACGGGAATACCAGCCTAACTGTGTATTTTCATCACGGCTTTGCAATAAATCATAGAAAACCTCAGCAGCACTCTGTCCTGAACCGATCACGGCAATTTTTTTACCCTGAGCCAACAGTTCTTCTTTGCGGTATAGATATGAGCTGGTGTGAAGAATACGGGAATCCTCTTTCGGAATAAACGAAGGAATATGAGGCTGTGTTCCTGTTCCCAGGATCAGTCTTTCTGTTCTGAAAACTTCGGTTTCCTCAGTTTGGGTATGAACGGTCGTAATCAAATACAATCCGTCTTCATACACGATATCAACCACCTGTGTGGAAAAACGACATTGTGGAAGCTGGCTTACCACCCATTGGCAGTAACGGTTATATTCTTTACGCGGAATGAAAAAATCTTCCCTGATAAAGAATTTATACAGCCTGTTCGTTTCTTTCAGATAATTCAGAAGGCTTAAAGGATTCGTAGGATCCGCCATGGATACACAGTCGCACAGAAAAGGCGTCTGCAGGGTTACGTGGTCGATCATTAATCCCGGATGCCAGTCGAAGCCGTCTCTCTGATCAAGGAAAAGGGTTTTTAATTCAGAAATCGGATGGGATAAGGCGGCCAATCCCAAATTAAAAGGACCAATACCGATTCCGATCACGTTATATATATTGTCGTTATTCATGTTCATTGATTTTTACGGTGAATTCTACATCTTTGTTTTGCGGGAATTTTTCCCAATACCATTCTCTGTAGCAGAAATTAAGGTTGGCTTTTTTATGCGGCATTTCAATGACTTTATCAACTTTGAATCCGACATGTGCCTTGTTCATCATAGACGCCAGAGAATCTACCGAGCCTTCCCCTACCATTTTTCCAACCTCCGGCTGGGCAAATACATAATCGACCATAGACTGTGTGGAAGGAGAAACATATTTCTTCTTCGGATCTGTGGGTGCAATGAATTGGTGGGTTCCGTAATCGGTAGGCAGTACCTCATAGTAATCGCCTACAATATCCCTGCATGGCCAGTATACCTCAATATTACATGAAGGTTCCCCGTTGCTCATGACGATATAGCTGTGCGCTTCATCACCCGGCAGCATCAGACGGTAATAGGTTTCCAGCTCATCAATTGGCCAGTTCATCTGCCAGATCTTGATGGCGTGTTCACGGTTAAACCATTCATGGAGCATTTCAAGATCTTCATCAAGATCAACAGGTCTCATCGTAACCGTGACCTCATCTTTCTGGAAATAACGGCTGAAAAAAACTTCTTTTCCTTTCGGATGAATCAGCTGGTCTGAGAGGTAATGATAGTGAAGAAGGTTCGGGACTTTGGCATAAGAAATCGCTCCTGCACTGGTAATTCCGTCAATTTCATTTGCAACTGCTTTAAAGTTGGTTTTTGTTCCCCAATAACGGTTTTTAAGCGCATAACGGGTGAAATCTGAAGGCATTTCCTGATGAATCTGCTCAAACTCATGATGAAGAATATTAATCAGTGTTCTTTCTTTCACCCATCCTGTCTTTCCTAATGAAGCGACAAGTGCTGAAAGATTGCTCACCAGAACATGATAAGAGATAATATCCAGAAGACGCTCGTCCCTGATGAAAAGGTCTTCAATCTCGGGATAGTCTTTGGAAAGCTCCGTATACTGTTCTCTTGAACTTTCTCTTAATAAATACCCCTGTGCGTCTCTTACAAAAAGAGTCTCTGGAAGCAACTGATCGTCAAGTTGGATCAGAAGGTTCTGCTGGTGTGCCTCAGGAGCCATCCCGTATTGGCTGTACAAATTATTTAACGGAGCAATCAGCAAGTGAATATATTTTGTAAACCAAATACTAACCGATTCTTCCGGGCTTGTTCCCAGCTTCTCTGAAACATCTGTAAAGAATTTCTGAATAAAATTCTGTCCGTCTGCAGGCTCATCCTGACAAAGTCTTGCCAATAATAGTATTTTATCTTCCGGCAGGAATGGATTTTCACGGATCAGCAGATTAAGGCTTTCAATATTCTTATTCTGATGATAAACGCCTAATGTTACAGGTTCCAGAAGCAGTTTGAACTGGCTGAAATCCTTTTCAAATGCTCCTCCTGCATATTTTCTCCATAAAGCTGATGCATAGCCTCTTTTTAAATCTTTCTCCGTATTGATCCTTATTGATCCTGTTAGAAGAACATTTAAAGAAAATTTAGGCATCCATGGAATATTCTGACTGTACATGCTTCTGATGGAAGAGGTTGAATAAAATTCTTCGCCTAAAGCTCCGATATGAATTAAAGTACGGTCTTTGATCATTTCCGCCCCTTCTTTGATCGATAAAAGATAGGTCGCTTCCCATGGATGACACGGAACCGTATAGAAATCAGAAAGCTTTTCACCTTCGTTAAGGTACTTTGCTTCAAGATCTTCGGGTAATGAAACGACGCTCTTCAGAAATTCGTTGTAAGGCTGTTCTAAAACCGAATGTTCCCGGACACAGCTTTTGTGCACCAGAAAATACTCCAGCTGGATTCCTTTATTGAATTCCGGACCGTAAAGAAGCTGCTCTTCTCTGGAGAATCCCATTCTTGCCTTTGTGAAAGGATGAAGATTGTGGCCCACCGGAAGCTGCTGTTCAGATTCGAGGAAAGAATACGTTAAAGCATCTTGAAGCTGTAGGCCTTCTTCCATGATCATTTCCAGATTTCTTAAGCTGCTGTGAATTCTTTTCATGAATAAATCCAAGCCTTTTTCACTGAACTGTTCAGAAAGCTCACGGTAGACCAATGCTGTCAGCTGATCAACATCCGGCTCAAAAACTTTCTGATTTTGATGGTCAACAATCCATAAAGGCATTCCATAATCATGAAAAGCACTTTCGGAACGGTAAGAAACCGGAGTGAATAAAAAGACCCCGCTTTTCTTTAATTCAAATCTTATATGCAGTGGATACGTACTGTTTTCCAGTGCCTGAGCCGTAAGGGTGTCATATTTCGGAACTCCCTGGTAGAATTTTCCGTTTCCAAGCTCCCGGAGCATTCCGTTCAGCAATATTCTGATGGTAATTTCCTGTGCTTTTTCTGTAAGTTTAGTTGGCTGTACCAAAGTCTTCTCCATGCGATTTGATTGTATTTAAAATTTGGTGAACATCTTCTGTAGTCGTTATCGGGTTCAGGAAAGTAAACTTCAGGTAGAAATTTCCGTCTACTTTAGTGCTTGCCACAAGAATTTCCCCGCTGTAGAAAAGCTTCATTTTGATATGCTGGTTCAATGCATTCAAATCCTCTATATCAGGTCTGATATAACGGAAAACGAGAACACTGAGGTCTGTATCGGAAAGCAGCTCGAAATGCGGATTCTCACTAATCATAGAGGCCACATCTTTGGTAAGGTCTATTACGGTATCTGTATATTCTGAGAGCTGTTCTTTGCCCATCATTCTTAACGTAAACCACAGTTTCAGGGCATCGAATCTACGGGTGCTCTGGATAATGGATTTGTTGATCTGCGCGGGAATTTCCTCTTCATCCATCTCTGCAGGATTCAGATAGTCTGCATGGTGTTTGAGAATTCTTAGTTCTCTTTTGTTTTTAACGATGAAAGCACTGCTGCTGATCGGCTGGAAGAAAGATTTATGATAATCTATGGTCACCGAATCCGCTCTTTCGATACCATTCAGAAGATGACGGTATTTTTCGCTTAATAATAAAGCACATCCGTAAGCCGCGTCTACGTGCATCCAGATGTTGTATTGCTCAGCAATATTGGCAATATCTTCCAGTGGGTCTACATTTCCGAAGTCTGTAGTTCCGGCCGTAGCCACAATCCCGATAGGAATATTTCCCATCTGCTCTTCTCTCTTAATATATTTTTTAAGCAAAGCGATGTCCATGCAGAATCTTTCATCTGTAGGAACTTTAACGATACATTTTTCGCCCAATCCCATGATGGAGGCATTCTTTAAGTTGCTGAAATGCGATTTATCAGAAACAAAGATCCTGAAATGTCCGGCCTGCTGGGGAAGACCATCCAGCTTGATATTATGATGGTATCTCTTCTGGGAAAAGCAGTCACGCATCATCACCAGTCCCATCAGGTTGCTCTGTGATCCGCCTGCTGTGAAAACACCGTCGCTTGTTTCTGCATTATATCCTAACTGTTCGGCGGTCCAGTCGATCAGCTTTCTTTCCATAAAGGTTCCTCCGGCACTCTGGTCGTAGGTATCCTGCGATGAATTGATGGCACTGACAAGAATTTCTCCTGCTAAAGCCGGAATTACAATGGGGCAGTTAAGATGTGCCACGTATTGCGGAAGGTGAAAAGCAGTGGCATGCTTTACATATATAGCATCTACTTCCTGAAGAAGCTCCTGGTATGAAGAGAGCTTTTGATTAAGGTCTATCTGCTGTACCATGCCTTTCATTTCTTTGGCTTCTATTCCACTGAAGGGTTTATCGTTTCTGTGAAGAAAGGTTCCTACAAGGTCTAAAGTTTCTTCAACAGCGGAACGGTAATGGTCATAATTGTGAGAATGAAAAATATTTTCAAAATTCCCCGAAATGTGAGGTAAGGAGGCGCCCAGGATCTCTCCGGCGGGCATTTGATTGTTGTTCATATACGTATTTGTAAGGTGATTTTTAAAATCAATAAGTAGTGTATAGGTGTGGAGCATATAGTTGTATATGCTTGATTGTCAAGTTTTTATTTTTTACATTTTTTTTTGCTTTTTATTTGGTGATTGATAAATTATTCATAAATTTGAACCAGCTATTGTTATTTAGAATAATTAAAAACAAATATAGAAATTATATTCACACACCAAATATTTTTTTAATGAATTCGCTAGAAATTTTAGATAACGACCGTATTACTGCGGTAAAACTGCTTCCAAGAGTCATTGAGATCACCTCTCAGGAAAGAAGAATGATACAAGATGCAGCGGTGCATCTTCAGAGAAAATATGGCAGCTATGAGAACAGAGACTTTATTACCCATGTTCATCAGCTGGCCTCTTATTTTTTACCGGAAAGAATTCTGCATATAGCAGCTGATTTTGCCAGTGATTTTTCTAAAGATCAGTATGGAGCCCTTGTGTTTAGAGGACTTATGGATATTGATCAGGAAAGTATAGGAAATACTCCACCCAACTGGCAGTCTGCAGATTATTCCAAATTCAATATTTATGGCTTTGCCTGTGCATTGATCCACGGAGCACTTCCGTCGAAGCCCGTTCAGTATTATTCACAGCGAAAAGGTGGCGGATTGATGCATGCGATTATTCCGGATGAAAAAATGAAAGAAACCCAGACCGGGTCGGGATCTGCTACAGATCTTTATGTGCATACCGAAGATGCTTTTCTGAAACACCAGGCAGATTTTTTAAGTTTTATGTACATCCGTAATGAAGAGCAGGTGCCTTCTACCCTTTACTCTATCCGTTCTCATGGATCTATCAGAGAAAAGTTCAGGCCTCTTTTTGAACGGATGTATAAAATTCCGAAAGATGCCAATCTGGAGACCGGTGCGGATGAAGAAGAAACACTGGATGCCGTTCTGTATGGTAATTATGAGTTGCCCTTTATGAGGTTTGATGCTGCTGAACAGCTGTTTAACCCCAGCATTCAGCAGACTGATGAAGCCCATCATCATCTGACTGAGTTTTGGGATGAGGCAAGAGGCCTGATCTATTCGGGTTTTACACCTCAGGCAGGAGATGTTATATTGGTAAATAATCATTTATGTGCCCATGGAAGATCTGCCTTCAGAGCCGGAGTAAGAAATGTTGATGGTGTAGAACACGAATGTCAAAGAAGAATTATGCTCCGTATGATGAGTAAAGTGAGCCTTATGGAAATGAGAGCGCACACGCTTACAGAAGATCCGTTTTTTGTAATTGAAGAACATTTGGGTAAAAACTTTGAAAATATTTAAAATGTTTTATTAGATATTTATTTGATAATAATTATGATGGATCCTTTTAGGCCTTGTGCTTAAAAGGATTTTTTTTCCAAATGCTTTTTTAAACCATAATAAAATCTTTAAACCATGAAGAGCATTTAAGTTTTTAAGATGATTAAGGTGAGCTTCGCTTTTAAAGGTATGGCTTAAAAAAATCAAATGATTTTTCTTAACTATTCTTATCATCTTAATTGTTTAAAGATTTGAGCCCAGTTAACCATGTCAAGGTTCAAAACCTTGACATGGTTAGGAGATGTTGATTTCAATTTCAAATAAAATAACATAAACAATTATAATAAAACTAGATACATCAATTTATATAAAGCTAATTTTATAGCTTAAAAAGCCGGTAAAATAAAGTCAGCTGCTCAGATAAGGATCTGCTCCAGTACTGCGGATCATGAGCACCCAGGGATTCTATATAAAGATGCGGAATTTTAAGATCTGTGAGTTTTTTATGAAATTTTCTGTTCATTTCAATCATTTGTGTATCTTCCGTGCCGCAGTCGAAGATATATTGCTGTTCTGCTGTGGCCATTAGCTTTGTTTTATGATCAGTCAGGAAGTTGTTGCTGATAGAAGCTAAAGGTCCTAATACTTTATCTGTCTGATAATGAATATACCCTTCTCCGAATGAGTTGAAATCCAAAGCCCCGCAAGAACTTCCCACAATACCAAATGTATTACTGTATGCCGTACCAATATTAACAGCTCCATAACCTCCCATACTCCAGCCCAGGATACCACGCAATTTTTTATCCATTTTTACTGGATAATTTTTATTAACAAAATCCACGAGCTCCTGTCCGATAAAAGTCTGGTACTGGGAATCTTTAATCAGCGGACTGTCTACATACCATGAATTATAATTTCCGTCCGGCAGTACATAAATCATTTTATATTCCTGCGCTTTTTTAACCAGATCAGGAATATCCTGTTTAAGGGTACGTTCAGGATTTCCACTATAGCCGTGAAGAATATAAACCGATGGATAGGTTATTCCCTGCTGAACATCGGGTGTGATGATGATGGTTTTGATATTCTTATTCATTTTGGCACTGAAGACTTCTTGACGAATGATTTTCTGTGCGGAAAGCTGTGCAGATACTGTCATTACACATACAATGCTTGCTAAATTTTTCATAGGATACAATTTTAATGATGAACCTGGAACATCTGTAATTAATTTAAGCTGTCTTATTTTTTTGACGCAAAGGTTTACTATTACGATGAATATTTTAAGTGAGCTAAGAGGGAATCAATTAGCATTGATTCGATGAAGCCGACTTTTCATCCTTCCTTTCTCTTGTGCTTATTTAGATGTACAAATGTTCTTGTTTACAGGGCAAAGATGGGGTTGAGAAAATAAAAAAGCCTCAACATATGTTGAAGCTTTTGTCAGTTTATTTCTTTTTTATGCGGCTCAGCTGAGTAGGTGTGATTCCCAGATAGGAAGCAATATGATGCTGTTTCAGCCGGTCATGGAGCGGTTTATTCTCCAGAAGCTGCAAATAACGCTGTTTTGCTGTTTCATGCTTTAAGGAAATTTCCAGAGGCTCTTTTTTCACCACCCAGTTTTTTTCCAGGTAATGAATGTGAAATAACGCCAGGTCGTGATATTGATTGATCAGCTCTCTGAAAGCTTTTGCCGGATATTTTATCACTGAACAGTTTTCTAAAGCAATGATATTAAAATCGCTGGGCTTATCTTTAATAACGGCTGCCGTAGAAGCCACAAAACTCTTTTCTTCAAAGAAAATCTTATACACAGAATCTCCCTGTTCGTCTACAGTATAATATCCTATCAGTCCTGATTTTATGAAATAATAATATCTGGCAGCAGATCCTGCTTCCTGAAGAAGTTCATTTTTATGATAGGTTTCTTCCGTACAGATATTCATCAGTGCCTTAACTGTTTCTTCTGATAAAGGATAATAGGTGCTGATCTGTTCTAAAAATTCTTTCAAGGCTGATAATAATTTAATCTAATATTTTCTTCATCATCAGGTCAGTCTGGTCTTCATCACCCAGCCTGAATGTATGGCTTCCGAATTCTTCAAAACCATTTTTCCTGTAAAATTGAAGTGCTCTCAAATTCTCTTCCCAGACTCCGAGCCATAGATAGCTTTTGTTCAGGTTTCGAGCGGTTTCCATAGCCTGATCATAAAGCAGCTGACCTACTTTCTGGCCATGATGGCTTTTCTTGACGTAAATACGCTCTATTTCTAATGAAGTATCGTCCTTCAGCTCAGTTTGTGCCTCTCCGGAGTTTAATTTCAGGTAACCGACAGGGATATCCTCTTCCCAGGCAATAAAGAAATGAGAGTGAGGATTGTTTAATTCTAAACTTACTTTTTCTGTACTGAAACTTTCTTCCAGATAGGTTTTCATAGCCTCTTCTGAATTGCTTTCTGCAAAGGTTTCTGAAAAAGTCTCTCTGCCTATATTCTGAATGGTTTCAAGGTCCTGTATCCCGGCTTTATTAATGATTATTGATGACATATTATATTTATTGCTCTAATTTATTAATAAGATTTTTTATTTCAGGTATGCTTAATTCTGTTTTTGTTTCTGTTTTTAAAATATTTTTTAAAATTTTAATGTGGGCAGCCTTTAAAGCATCTTCAGCTTTTACTTCCTGATCAGGAGTTACCCCGATATGTTCCCAGTTTTTATGGCTTATGAAGGACTTTATTTCTCCAGCCGGAACCAGCAGTAAATATTGATTTTGGATAATGAAATGATCTACCGAATTGGCAGCGCCCTCAGTTTTCTCTCCTATTACTTCGGCCAGCTTATGCTCCTGCAAAAAATAAGCAAGAGCTTCTGCTGCTGAAAAACTTCTTTTGCTGGTCAGAAGGTAGACGTTCTTATGAAGGTATTTCTGTCCGGAAACTTTAGATTGGGTGCTGTTTATCACTGTTTCATCTTTATTTCTGAAATAGGTGGTATAAAGATCCGTTTTTTTATCAAAAAAATAGCTGCAGAATAACAGAAGCATGTCGTTATCTCCGCCACCATTTTCCCTCAGGTCAATGATCAGGGAATTGGTATTGGCAATAAAATTCATGGCAGCGGCCAATGTTTTTTCACTGGATGCCCGGGATGCAAAGCCTTTGAAATTGATATAGCCGACGTTACCTTCCAGGCGTTGAACGTTTTCAAATCCAAAATTTTCCAGGCTGTTATGAAAATTATTCTCTCTTTCTCTTTCTTTCTCATCGACCGCTTTTTGTGGGCTGTAGTTTTCAAGATATTTAACAAAAAAATGTTTATCAGTGATATTTATTCTCAACTTTTGGGTGAGAAGTGCCGCAAAATCTTTTTTGTTCAAACTGTTGAAACTGCCTTTTTTAAATTCATTTTTAAATAAAGAATCTACTTTTTTATAGGCTTCCTTATCAATATAATAGTTCTTCACTTTTTCTGTGATATCCGACAGTACCGCTTGAGTAGGATCACTTTGTGCATAAAAGACGAGAGAATGGAAAAAGAAAATGACGGCCAGTATTTTTTTCATTGAAACAAGTTTTAATATTTCAGTAAAAGTAATTCAATGATCACACTATAAATTGTAAAAATGGAAACTCAGATAAACAGCCAGATATTATTCTGTTCAATATCTACATTCTCAAAGAACTTTCTGGGACTTATTTTAGTGAATTCTTTAAAATCTTTAATAAGATGGGACTGGTCGTAAAAAAGATTCTCATAGGAGAGCTCTGTGAGGTTTCTTACTTTTTTATTTGAAATCAAAACTTTACGAAATCTCTGAATTTTTCTGAATTCAGACGCTGGTTTGCCCAGATACCTTTTAGAGATTTTATTCAGATACTGTCTTGTTATATTGTTCTTTGCTGCGATCTCTTCGATGCCGAGTTCAGTTTCAAAATCAGTCAATATAGCGTACGCCAACGTTAAATCTTTCTGTTGGAATTTCGAAAGCCAATACTCTTCCAGTATTTCAATTTGTTTTTTCCTGTTGGGCTCATTTAGAGCTGTATTCGAGATTTCTTTAAAATCCGAAACATGAATATGCTCCCGCATAGCCTCACTGCCATCTGCCTCAAAAAAATGATACATTCCCAATGGCTTAAAATAGACAGTAATTTCATTAATAGACTGATGGTAAAAAATTTCAGTGGGAACAGAACACCTGGAAACAAAGTCGATTACTAAATTCTCCTCTAAAGATCTACGGATTTCCACCCATCCTTTATCCTGGATGAGAGCCACATTCTGGCAGGCTGATACAATGAAATAGTTGTCAGGAAAAGTAAGATATCTTACCGGTTCATCCCTATCATCTTTTTCTACAAAATAATACCCTTCAATATATTTTTTAAGTATAGGATGTACCGGTTGATAAAAAGTAACTTTCATATAATCGCAGACCTGAAATGTAAAAATACAAATAGAAAACAAAATCCTGAAAAATTTTCTTCAGGACTTATACTTATAAAAATGATATTTTTATGGTGCAGAAGCCATAAGTATCTTACATGCTGATATTCATTTCATTAATCAAAGATTCCATTAAAATTTTTGCATCATGATGTTTTAGCAGCGCGGCAGCCTGTCCGCTCCAAAATGATTTAAATTCGGGGTGAGTTTCCGTATTTGCAGGATAGGCTCCTAGCGTTCCTGTGATCTTCCCCTGAAGAGGATAGGGAGCCATAACATGCTGAAATTCATTCAGTTCCTCTGTAAGGCGGTTTCTGATTCCTCTGGACAGCCTTCCGGTAAAAACTTTGGTCAGTGTGGTATATTTTGCATCTTCGGAAAATAACAAATTCCTGTGAATATTGCTGGTCCCTGACTGTTTTGTGGCTAAAAATGCAGTTCCGATCTGAACAGCATCGGCTCCGAGACTGAAAGCTGCCTTCACTCCTCTTGCATCAGCAATTCCACCGGCGGCAATAACAGGAATTCTTACACGGTCTGTCACCTGAGGAATAAGTGAAAATGTTCCCACTAAAGATTTTTCAGCCTGTTCCAGGAATGACACCCTGTGCCCTCCTGCATCGGAACCGGAAGCCACCACCGCATCCACTCCTGCATTTTCTATTGCAATGGCTTCATCCGGTGTGGTCGCTGTTCCTATGGTTTTAATGCCCAGCTGTCTGCATTTTTCCAGGATATCTTCAGAAGGAATACCATAGACAAAACTAAAAACGGAAGGTTTTATGTCAAGAAGAGCTTCTGCCTGTTCTTCAAACCCGGGACTTTCGGGAAGCGGAAATGTCGGCGGTTCTATTCCGGTTTCATCAAAATAAGGCTGGAATATCTGCATTACTTTGTCAAAGTTCCCTTTCTGAAACTGATCAGTATCGTCATCCCTGTCTTTTACCCAAAGATTAACGTTGAATGGTTTATTGGTTTGCTTTCTGATTTCTCTTGAAATATGTATCATTTCTTCCCCTGAAAAAGGCTGGGCACCAAAAGAACCCAAACCGCCCGCATTGGAAACGAGAGCCGTAAGCTCCACCGAAGAAAGTTTTCCCCCAAACGGCCCCTGAATTATAGGGAATTCAGTACCGAAGGTTTTTGTGAATTTAGTGTCTTTCCAATTCATGGCTATTTATTTTTGTCCGATCAGTTTAAACTGAAGTATAAAATCATCATGAATCAATTGATCTCCGAGGTTGGAAAGAAATTTACCGGAACCATACTTTATATTGTACATCGTACGGTCTATCACTATTTCTCCAAGAGCATGAAGAAAGTCTGTGAAAATCTCTACAGAAGTTATAAAGCTTATAGGATGGGTTATATCCTTAATGGTTAAGTGACCACTGATTTTATATTTTCCATCGGCTTTTTCTGAGTGAGTAATGGACAGTTTAGCTGTTTTAAACTGGTCTGTGGAAAAGAAATCATCGTGGTTCAGGTGATCAAGAAAGTCCTTGTTTGTTTTGGAATCTTTAATATCTGTAATAATGATACTGGTCATATCGATTACAATTTCCCCACCGGTAATGGCATCATTTTCAAAGCTCAGATAACCACTTTGGATATTAATTGTTCCTGTGTGCAGTCCCAGGATCTTTTTGCCTGTCCAGTTTACCGTACTGCTTTCAGGCTGAATCATAAATTTTGTCATTGTCTTATGTATTAAAGTTTCTCTGACAAAATTGGTAATTATGGAGAGCCTTTTAAAAGGATATACCTCACATTTTAATGGTGACCTGCCTCACATTATTTTGAAGTATAAAGCCTGCTGAGCGTTTCACGGGTTACCCCTAAATAAGAAGCCAGTAGATGTTTGGGAAGTTTCCGGACGAGATCAGGATAATCTGAAAGAAATTTTTCATAGCGTTCCTTTGCGCTGCTGCTTAATAAAGTCAGGATCCTGTTTTGCAGAGATACGTTCCTGCGGTTGGTTTTCTTTCTGAAAAAATGTTCTATCTTATGCAGTTCTTTACAGAGTTTCTCACGGTTTTCACTGCTTAAACACAACACTTCCGTGTCTTCTATACAGTCAATATTCAGAGTTGCTGATTTCTGATCGTAATAAGCTTCATAATCTGTAATCCACCAGTCTCTGGCGCCGAAAAGAATAATGTGAACCTTTCCTGTGGCATCTGTATAATAAGATTTTACACAACCGGACAAAATAAAATAGTCATCCGTTACCTGTTGCCCTTCCTGAACAAGAAACTGATGTTTTTTCAACTTTTTATAGTTAAAATGACTTAAAATATAATCGAACTCCTGATCAGAAACCTCGATCATCTTTAAGAGCTGCTGTTTTAATATTTCACTCATATTTATTTTTTTATCCGTTGTCCGAAAAGTACACCGTTTAGTTTTGATGAAGATCAGAATCTTCAGTGAAGAGCAATTTTTTAAATGTCTCAGAAGCCAGATGTACCTGAACTGCCCAGTCGTCTGCGGCATCACTTCCCGCATCATCAGAAATATATTTCAGGCATAGGAAAGGGATATTTTCTTTCTTTGCGATCAGGGCAAGCGGATACGCTTCCATATCTACAATATTATAATCTGTTTCGGAATGATTCATCTCAAAACTGTCGCCGCTGCCACAAATTCCTTCTTCCAGACCGTTCATCTGAAGACCATATTCCAGAACTGGAGGAATACCGGATAAAGGGGTTTCATAAAGACTGAAACCGAGACCTCTCACATCCATATCTCGCTGTATAAATTTTGTACAGCAGACTACTTCACCCTTCCCGAAGCTTTTACTTCCTGCAGAACCCAGATTAATAATCAGTTTAGGTTTTCTGAAATGAATTTCCCGGGTAAGTTCTATGGCCGCGTTTACTTTTCCTATTCCTGTTACCAATTTATTTTTCCCGTCAAAAGCTTTTCCGGCTTCTGAATCCAAAGCAAAGACAAACAGGGTTTCAGAAACAGGATATTGAGCTTCAGCATTGATTTTTATCATTGAGCGTAAATATTTTAACAAAAATAAGCATTGAAGGAATAAAACGGAACTTCTTTCTTTTTATTTAAAGCTTTTAACAATAAAAACACCTCGGTTTGAGGTGTTTTATACTGGAATAAGCTAATTATTTCTTCTATTAAAAATACTAATGCCATTAATCTTTTTCACAAATTCCACAGATGTTACTGTTATTTAATAATTATTAATAGCTACCATAAAATTGATGAAGTAAAAGTTATACATTGGAAATACCAGCATAAGCTCTTAACACATTTACCCTTCAACTCAAGACTTTCAAACTTAATTATATGATTAAACACTACATCCGTCAGCATCACAAGATGCACCTCCTTCCTTGGAAAGATCTTTAAACGGACTTACTGTTTCTTTGTATGTCTGCTGAAGCGCATCAGCAAAAACTTCAGCGGGCTGTGCTCCGGATACCGCATATTTTCCATTCAGTACAAAGAAAGGAACGCTGGAAATACCATTGTTTTTGGCCTCCTGGATATCCTGGCTGATCTCATAATCAAACTGATCGGATGTTAAGGCCTGTCTGACTTCCTCTTTGTCTATATTTAAATTTTCCGCAAGAGAAATAAGTTCTTCAATATCTCCTACATTTTTCCCGTCGATAAAATGCGCTTTAAAAAGAGCTTCTTCCATCTCATTCGCCTTACCATATTTTTTAGCAAGATGAAGTAGCTTATGAGCTGTAAAAGTATTGATGACCAGAGCTTTTTCAAAATTAAAATCAATTCCTGCTCCTTTTCCCATCCGGGCAACCTGGCCAATCATTTGAGATGCCTGATCTGCAGGAAACCCTTTTTTCTCTTTAAAATACTCAATTGTATTCTGAGGTTGGGCAGCATCTAAGGTTGGATCCAGCTGGAAGCTCTTCCACTCTACTTCTATTTCATTTTTGAACGGCAGCTTTTCAAGAGCCTGTTCAAAATTATGCTTTCCGATATAGCAGAACGGACACATAATATCTGACCATATTTCTATTTTCATTCTTTATTTATTTTAGTTCTGATAAAATTACCAGACTACAAAATTACTACATTTCTTAATTGTAACAAAATTTATTACAATATATTAAGAACAGGGAATAACGATCTTTTGCTTTCGAGATCTTTTCTCAAGAATACTTCTGAGGATGATCATCAGAAAAGCCAGCATACCAAAGACAAAGCCTATCCATGGGTTATAGGAAGCTCCTTTGGTCACAATCATCCAGCCTCCCAGGGTAGTTCCCAGGGTTACTCCTAAATTTCCAAAAGAAGTAGCCAGGCTGTTGGCAAATTCAAGAGAACCCGGAACAGAAGAAATCATATAGGTTGAAGCATTTTGAAAGCTTGGAGAATACAGGAAACCCCAAATTGCGATACTTATAATATTGGCGGGCAGGCTGTCTCCGGAAAAATACAGCAGGAAGGGCATGATAACCGTACCGGAAAGAAACAGAGCCGTTGTTTTTGAGACATTCCAGCTTAACATTTTTCCAGCTATCCAATTGGAAAAAACACCAATAATCCCAAACAGAAAAAGCATATAGCTAACCATGGTTCCATCCATTCCTTTTGCTTTATTCAGATAATCCGCAAAATAACTGTAGGTGGAAAACCAGGCTGTTATCATGAAAAAGTTCATGGCTGTACTGACAAGAAATGTTGGCTGTGTCAAAATTTTAAGCTGGCTTTTGTAAGATTTCTTCTCTCTGACGGGCATTGGAGGAAGTAAAAAATAGATAACCGCCAAAGCTACCGTACTGACTGCGCCCTGGATAATGAAAGAAGATTCCCATATCCATATACTGGCCAGCCATGTTGCAAAAGGAACTGTTGTCACCATAGCCAGGGCAACCCCGATAAAAACAATTCCCATCAGCTTGTTCGCCTGCTTTTCATCAGCACCGGATACGGCGACAGACAATGCTGTGGCAATATAAACAGGCTGTAAAAAAGCCGGAAGGATCCTCACCAGCATGAGAAGCCAGAATGGCGGCGACAGTGAAGAAACTACAGCGGTAAATAAAAAGATGGAAATTGCGGCAAGCATGACTTTTCTGCGGTCAGATCCGGACATCAGTAAAGTCATGAAAGGTCCCGTTAAAGCTATGATCAAAGCAAAAGCACTGAGCAGCCAGCCAGCTTTATCTATACCTATTTGATAATGTTCCGCGATTTGTGGAAGAATTCCAATGACTCCGAATTCAGTGGTAATAACTGCAATGAATCCCAGGCAGCCGATATATGCATATTTTTTCATCCCTATTTCGCTTTAGTTTTAAAATACTGCTTGGCAAACGCTGAGATTTCATTTACTGCGTATTGCACTTCATTCAGGATTTCTCCCATATGCATAAAGCCATGAACCATATCCTTATAAAAACTGATATGGACAGGAATTTCTGCATCTTTCATATGCTGTGCCAGTTCTTCCCCTTCATCTTTTAACGCATCATGTTCAGCAATAAGAACCAATGTAGGCGGTGTATTTTTAAAATCTTTTATCAAAACCGGTACTGCCAAAGGATTTGGATGATGGGCTCCTTCAGGATGATACCATTTCCAGGCCTGGATACCTCCTTCTTTGTTTAAAACCGGCCCGGTTTCATACATTTTCCATGATTTTGTATCCAGTTGATTATCGGCTGCAGGATAAATCAGTATCTGGAATTTCAGAAGCTCTCCTATCTGGGTTGAAACGCCGGCAGCAAGAGCTCCGCCGGCACTGTCACCAATTATTCCGATTCGATTTCTGTCAATTCCAAGTGATTCGGCATTGTCAGAGGCCCATTTTACGGTATCCACGCAATCATTTAATCCTGCAGGAAAAGGATGTTCGGGAGCCAGCCGGTAATCAATGAAGATTATTACTGACTCTGTTGCATTGGCAAGTTTCCGGACCACTGCATCATGGGTTTCGAAGCCGCCGGCAATGAACCATCCGCCATGTATATAAATAACAGCCGGTGATTTCTGGTTATCTTTCCCTTTTGGACGGTAAATCCGGACCGGAACTGAGTGGCTTTCCATAGGTATATTCAGTTCTTCTATCATGGCAACAGGTTCTTTTTTTCCGCTGAGCTGAAGCGTCATGGTTTCAAGATATTTCCTGGTATCATCCAGTGGATCCTTTGCGTTAAATGACTGTATTTTTTCTAAATGACTGATGATCTGGGTTATTGGAGATGTTAGATTCATTACTCTTTATTTTCTGTTAATACTATTTTTCTCAGGAATGTAAGCGCTATTATTCCCGGGCTGCTGTTTATTTTCAGTTTGTGAGGACAAAATTAATTTTCAAACCTTACATTTGTACTGTATACATCTAATTGTATGGTACTAACAAATTTGTAAGCTATGGGGAAAATAAAGGAAAATTCAACGAATAATATTAATAAAAAGTATATCCAGGAATGTGATTTGTCTTATGCAGTCTGTAAAATCGGCGGAAGATGGAAGCTTTTGATTCTAAACAGATTAAAAGACGGGAAACTGCGTTTCAGTGAAGTTCGTGACCTGATCTGCGGAATTACTGAAAGAATGCTTACTTTACAGCTGAGAGAGCTGGAAAAAGAAGGATTGGTCAAAAGAACCGTGCATGCGGAAGTTCCGCCAAGAGTAGACTATGAGCTTACGGATATAGCACGGGAGCTGATTCCGATATGGGAAGAGCTCGAAAAATGGGGGAATAAGCACAGAGATTTAGTTCAGGGGCCTATGGCTGAGGCTGAAAATTAAATTTAGGATTTATTTATTCTGTTGCAGAACAGCACATGAGCAATGATCGCCAGCAAGCCAAAAGATGCGCCTACAAAGCATACTCCCTCCCATTGTGCATATTGCCAGGCTACAGAAGCAAGCCATGTACCGAGTGATCCGCCAATAAAATAAGAGACCATATAAACGGTATTCAGTCTGTTGACCGCATTGGATTTAATTAAAAAGTAATTGGTCTGGTTCATAATATGGCTGGACTGTACGCCAAGGTCAACCAGGATAACCCCAACGATAAGGCCCCAATACGTTTCCCCTGCAAAATAGGTGAACGCCCAGCTTCCCACCACTATAAAGAGTGAGTACAATATAATCCTGTTGATATCCAGGTATTTTTGAAGTTTACCCACTTTTGCCGCTGCCAGTGCTCCTACAGCTCCGGCCAGTCCGAAGCTTCCCACTACGGAAGAACCGGCATTGAAAGGCGGTTTTTCCATATGAAAGACCAGGGTTGTAAATAAAGCACACATAGATCCGAAAGCCATCGCTCCACGGAATGATGCGAGCTGCAATATGGGTTGTGTTTTTGCCAGATGAACCACGGAATTCATCAGCTCTCTGTATGTTCCTTTGAAATTTGGCTGCATTTCCGGAAGCATTTTGTAGACGGCAATCCACACCAGTATCATTAGTCCTGCCGCAATTCCGAACATGGCTCTCCAACCCCAGACTTCGCCTACAATACCACCAATAAAACGTGACAAAAGTATTCCAAGAAGCAATCCTGACATCACAAGTCCAATATTGGAAGATTTTTCTTTGTCTGAAGATAATTCTGCTGCAATAGGTACGAACAGCTGAGGAATCACAGAAGTTGCTCCTATCAGCAGGCTTGCTGCGTACAGCATCCATAATTCGGTGGCAAAGGTCATCCAAAGCAATGATCCGAATACAAGAACGAGATCAAATAATATTAATTTCTTACGGAAAAATTTATCTCCCAAAGGGACCAGCAGTAAAAGCCCCAGTGCATAGCCTATCTGAGTAAGCACGGAAATTCTTCCTGCTGCGCTTTCAGAAACATGAAAATCGTCGGAAATGAGTGCCAATAAAGGCTGATTATAATAGTTGTTGGCTACCACAAGACCCGAAATGACAGCCATAAGCCAGATCACAGTTCGGGAAATGCCGGAGGATAAATTTGCCTGCATGATATGATTAGAATTATTTCAAATTACTATAGACGGATAGAAAAATTATTTCAGACCGGTTAAAAATTAAACATTGAAACAGTCAGAATAAGCAGTTTCTCTAAGATCAGCAAAGATAGTCAATTTCAAAAAAAGAGGCCGTTTATTTCGAACGGCCTCTTTCAATCAACTATGGCATTTAATCTTAAAAAATTTATCAGCAGGAAATCGGGAACTGTTTTTTTCGTCAGTAGTAGCTTTACAGAAAGTCAGCCATGTATTTTGTGTCATATCTCTAACGGAAAAGTACCTGTGAATATTTTGCAGTTGTTTTCTTTTTTTCAAATTAATAATCTGATCGTTTTTTCCGATGGGTTCTATTGAAAAAAAGGTTTTCAGGTTTTAGAAATATTAGGGAAATTTGCAGAATGAAAATCATTCCACTTAAAGAAGGCAATTTTTCAGCCAGCAAAACAAAGGACTTTACATTGTTGACGGATGAAAATTTTGATACCGTAAAAGGGATTAAAATGTCTGTGCAACCGTTTCTTATTGTTACAGAAAGCGATTATATCCTTCTTGATGCAGGTATAGGATGGAAAAATGCTGAAGAAAAAACTGTTATTTCAGAGCTAATGCAAAAAGAAAATATACATCCCGGACAGATTACGAAGCTTCTCCTGTCTCATCTTCATAAAGATCATATTGACGGCAGTATTCAAAACAGTGAAAATGGTTTTGCACCTGCATTTCCGAATGCCGAAATTTATATTCAAAAACGGGAACTGGCTTTTGCCATGCAAAATAAAGGAAACCCTTCTTTTGATTTTGACACCCTCGAAAAGCTGGTCAGCCTGCCCAATATTGTATGGATGGATGAAGACCAGGGAAATATTGCTAATGGGATTACTTTTGAAGTAGTGGGCGGGCATACCCCTTTTATGCAGGTATTCTGGATCAGAGAAAACGGGGAAACTGCTTTTTACGGGGCAGATGATCTCCCCCAGGAATCTTATCTTAAATATCATCTGGCCTATAAAAGTGATTTCGATGGCAGAAAAGCCATGGAACTAAGACAGAAATGGCAGAAAGAAGCTGCTGATGAGCAATGGAAAATACTGCTTTACCACGATCTGGACAAAGCAGTAATCCAAATATAATTCAATAATTCTAGTTTAAAGATCATTAAACCACTTATAAATATCCAGTTCGGAAGGAATATTCAGCTTTTTACGGATTCGGTTCTTTCTGTTCTGAATGGCTTTTGGGGTCACAAAAGTATAGGTTGCAATTTCCTTAGTGGTAAAGTTGAGTTTTAGATAAATGCAAAAAATCAGTTCAGAATTTTTGAGATTGGGGTGTATTCTAGCTATTTTATCAAAAAAATCAGGGTAAACTAATCTGAATTTATTCAGCAGACGCGGGGAGTTTTCTTTAGCCAAAGTGATAATTTCGTCCTGCATAAAAATCTTTTGGTTCAAATCTTCTAAATTAGATTGCGGTTTTTCGTTTTTCATAGTATTTTTCTCATCTCTACTTATTTCTGATGCTTTATATACAGCACCAGTGCCTGGTCTTCTTCTCCTGCTACGATAGCAGCTGTTTATGATGTTTTATGATGAAGCTGCAGTTTGCAATTCCATGATTTATAATTTAATAGTAATAAATACATTTTGACGGTTCCGGTATTTTTCTTACAAATACTTTATCTGACGTTTATTCTTTCAGCTATTAAATGGAGCAAAGAAAGAGAAAATGATTAAAATTTTGCAGAATTGAAATACCACATACATACCACGCCTTGCTTATAAAAAGTATATTTATTCTATTTCCAGCTTAAGTTTAAGACTAAGCTGTATTTTCATATGTAAACAAATTTAGCCGATGTAAGTCTTGCTTTTTATGATCTTAATCAATGTTTTTATGGATTTTACGTTCTAGTTTAATGGACAACAGTAATTTTAAATTTGAAGAACACCTGATTCTTGTGGTACGCATATGGTATCTCTTATTGAGGAAAATTGATTAAAATTGGCCGTTCTTTACATTATTGAAATCTCAAGTTTTCCTGTTGGCAATATCGAAGTATCAATACTAAACGGGTGCTTAAAATTTAATCAAAAACTTATTAACCATGATTATTGAAGATTTACTCATTTCGTTTGGAGCGGAAACTAAAGAATATAAAGCGGAAGATATTATTTTCCGAGAAGGAGAATTTTCTATGTTTTATTATCAGATTGAGCAGGGACAGGTAAAGCTTAACAATTATACAGAGAGCGGAAAAGAATTTATTCAGAATATATTTTCAAGCGGTCAAAGTTTCGGAGAGTCTTTACTGTTTGTAGGCCGTCCCTACCCTATGAATGCAATAGCAATGGAGGACTCCACTGTTCTCAGACTTTCAAAATCCCGTTTTATGGATTTGATCAATAAAAATCAGGAGGTTTCTCTTAATGTATATAAATGTCTGGCAGAAAGAATGTATTACAAATATATGATGCTGTACAATCTTTCTGTCCAGAATCCCGTGTTGAAACTTAAACAGCTTCTGGACTACCTTAAAAGTTATTATGATGACAAAAGTCCCTATTCTTTTCAGGTCCCTATGACACGGCAGCAGCTGGCTTCTCTCACCGGTCTCCGTGTAGAAACGGTGATAAGAGCCATAAAAAGTATGGAAAAAGATCAAATTTTAAAAATAGAGAACAGAAAAATTATGTATTGATTCTTTTTTTATAAAATAGGATTTCACAGTACTTAATTCTCGTCAAGCTGTTTTTGAAACTCCTCAAGGTATCTTGCAAGATGAATGCCGTCTGCCAGGCCATGATGCGCCTCCACAGAAACAGGAAGATACTTTCTGCCGTCACGGATACTGAATTTCCCGAATGTGATCTTCGGGACAGATTCTGAATTGTTAAAACCGGTAGGATGAAGCAGCGCACTGAATGAATTCCACGGAATGGTTGTATGCCGGATCAGGTCTTTGCCAAGCTCGCCATTATTCATTCTCAGTCCTGAAGAATGCTGTACGGCATCTATTTCCTGCTGCATCACGTCATTAAAAGCATTGAAGTCTTCCGAGAAAGGAATAAAAGCAAAGCCGAAAGTTCCGTCTGCCCTTCCGATCGTAGTTCCCGCATGGATGGCATCATACAAAACCACCTGTCCGTCTACAATTCTGAGTTTCAGTTCATCTACAGCATTCACAGCAACCATGGACCTGTGGAGATAAGTCGCGAAAAAAGAATGTCCGTTTTCCTTTGCATAAGTATAAGCCTTAGTACAGTCAACCTCAGTGGTAAAGCCAAAATACGGACTTGCCATTTTCGAAAAGAATTCAAAATGCTCTTTCCTGTTCCAGTTTTCAATATCTAGGATCCTCATCTGTTTTATTTGCTGCAAATTTCAGTAAGTTTTCCCGTTTATAAAAGTTTAACAGGAAAATATTACAGAAATAGGCCATCAAAATATAATCAAACCGTAATATAAAAAGTAAATTTCGGTCAGTTTTTTGATGCAAATACAAGAGGATTACATTATTTACCTGATTTCCAGGGAAAATTCCCTATCAATATTCAACGGTTTAATTTATTACAGAAACCGGCACTTTAACTATAATTCAAAATAATATGGAGACAGAAAAAATAGGATTCATCGGGTTGGGAAATATGGGGCATCCCATGGCTAAAAACCTTGAAAAGGCAGGCTTTCCGCTTTCAGTTTACAACAGATCATTAGAAAAAGCTGAAGATTTTAAAGAAAAGTCAACGGTTTGCACTCAAATTCCCGAATTGGTTAAAAACAGCAGCATTATATTCACTATGCTCACGGATGATCATGCAGTAAAAGCAGTCTATGAGGAAATCCTAAAATTAGATATCAGCGGAAAACTCTTTATAGACATGAGCACAATTTCCCCTATGGCTACCGCTGAACTGAGTGGTGCAGCTAAAATAAAAGAAGCTTCTTTCATAGATGCGCCGGTAGCCGGAAGTACCGTTCCCGCTGCAGAAGGCACCCTGATTATTATAGCCGGTGGTGAGGAAAAAGATATAGAACGGGCCATGCCTTATCTTGAAAAACTTGGAAAAGCAGTGAAGCATTTAGGGGGAAACGGAAAAGGAATTGCCGGAAAACTATCCATCAATTATTTTCTTTCTGCTATTTATCAGGGATTGGCAGAAACCATCCTGTTTTCGGATAAACTGGGAATTGAGCGTGCCGATATGCTGGAAATCATCAACGAAAGTGCCAGTGGAAGTGGCGCTACCAAAGTAAAAACGCCCATGCTCATCCTCAATCAGTATGAACCCGCTTTTGCGCTGGATCTGATGCTGAAAGATATTCTCCTTGCCCGGAATGCAGGGGCTGGCTTCCCTTTATCAAAAGTGCTCAGTGAGACCTATCAATCTGCTCATGATGAAGGCTTTGGTAAAGATGATGTGATTGGCATTATCAATTACCTGAAAAAGTAAAATGAAAAAGAGAATTCGATCAGCTTAAATATTAATCTTAACTGTCAATACAATGGATATACAGAATTTTAAAGAAAATAATTGGTCTGCGAGAAAAGTTGATCAGATTTATATTGTAAGTGTGAAAGATGGGTCAGGAATTGTTGATGCACTGACTGATTTTGTCAAAAGCCAAAATATACAGGCTGGAGAAATTACAGGCATCGGAGCCGTCAGCGAAGCCACGCTGCGTTTTTTCAGGCCTTCTGATAAAAATTATGTTGATAAGACCTTTAACGAGCAGATGGAAATGACCAATATTTCGGGAAATGTTTCTGAGATTGAAGGAAAGCCTGTGCTGCATCTTCATATTACTTTAGGAAGAGAAGACTATACCGCTTTAGCCGGCCACCTTCTGGATGCTAAGATCCGGGGTGCCGGAGAATTTATTTTCTATCCGCTGAATACAAGAGTCGTGAAAGTTAAAAATGAAGAAGTTGGGATCAATTTTTATGATTTTGAAAAATAAATGACAACCTGTAAAATTTGAATTTTCTAAAAAAAATCATTGGTTTGTATATTCTGCTTAAGAATAATTATTAACCTGATTTTATTTTTTTTGTTCACGCTTTTGCTTATAGAAACTTTTGTCGGCAATATAAACTGTTTTCCTTATTTCACAGTAAACAGTTTCTTTATTTCTGTCTGTGAGCTGGGTTACTTTTACAATTTCAATCTCATTTTCATTTTTTATCCTTTCTGCTATTGCTGCCAGTTCCTCTTTGGTGTAAATGAAATCTGCATACAGATCAACATTCGCAGGACGTTTAAAATAGATTTCTGCAGATTTATCCCAAATTACATATTGATGGTCTGTAAGAGATATAAGCTGTACCATGGGAATAGGATCAACTGACGAAAACATACTGCCCCCGAAGATCGTTCCCATATAATTTCTGTTTTTATAGCTGATAGGAAGCTTAACGGATATCTTCAGAAGATCCTGAGAAACGTATTGGATCCTGGCAGTGCTTCTCCGGTACATTGGAGATAAATTGAATCCCCACTTAAACAGCTTTGGCAATCCGATTATTTTGCTCCCATACTGAGTTATTTTTTGGTAAAAAGCCATTCTTATCGTTTTAAATTGTTAATATACTGATTCAGTAAAACCTGAATTTCATCTTTAGGGTACAGCCTGCCGATTTGTGCCAGACCAACCAGCATAGATAACAGCTCCATTGCCTTCATTCTGCAGTTTTCAATCCTATGAAATTCTTTCCTTTCAACACCGGATTGTAAAAGGTCTGCCGTATGAGACAGTATCGTCTGGTTGAATTCTTTCAGTTTTTCAGTAACCTTTTCATCCAATGAACTATAATCCGAGGCCAAAGTCCCTGTCAGACAAATCTGTTGCCGATCAATAAGAAAAAGATAATAACCGAACAGCCCTCTTAATTTTTCTTCCGCAGACAGTTCCATCTGAGAGTTTTTAAGATTCAGTATATGCTGACGGTGAGTTTCAATAATAGCCAAACAGAGATCCGCTTTCGATGGAAAATGATAGTGTATTGATGATGTTTTTATATTGATAGTTTTCGCTATATCAGCATAGCTAAAAGCGTTGTACCCTTTTTCACTCAGTAATTTATTTCCGGTTTCTATTATTTTATCTTTAGTTTTCATTATCTATCTAGTAATAGGTAGATAAAAATACAAAAATAAACTGAACGTCTTAGATTTATTTTCCAATTATATTTTTTGCTCGAAATTGAATATTTTGGTTAGGTTTTTGAAGGATAAATTGCAGCCGATCCAATAACTGCAGCAGTTATTATAAACAACAAAATATTTTTCCATTGAAACTAATAACATTCACAAAAAAAGGAATTTACTGTCCGCAGGGAAAATTTTATATTGATCCCTGGAGACCTGTGGATCTCGCGGTGATCACCCATGGACATGCGGACCACGCCCGTTGGGGAATGAAGAAATACCTTTGCCATCATTATACAAAGCCTATTCTCTACCAGAGAATCGGGATCGATATTGAATGTCAGGGAGTTGAATATGGTGAAACACTTCATCTTAATGGTGTAAAAGTTTCATTACACCCTGCAGGCCACATTATCGGTTCCGCACAGGTAAGATTGGAATACAAAGGCTATGTCACCGTTATCTCAGGCGATTATAAAGTACAGGAAGACGGTCTGAGCACCCCTTTTGAATTGGTGAAATGCAATGAGTTTGTCACAGAAAGTACTTTCGGGCTTCCCATTTATAACTGGCTTGAAGTTCCTGACCTCAATAAAAAACTTCAGACATGGGTACTCAAAAATCAGGAAAACTCAAAAACATCAGTATTTATAGGATATTCCTTGGGAAAAGCCCAGCGTATTATGAAAGCGGTAGAAAGTCTGGGGAAAATATATGTTCACTATTCCATCGGAAAACTGAATGAAGCCTTTGAATCCGCCGGAATTGATCTTCCGGATTACACGATCGCTGATTTCAGAGAAAACGCCAAAGAAGTTCAGCATGAAATTGTTCTTGTTCCCCCGGCATTGCTTGACAGCAATATCATTAAAAAAATACCCGATGCGGCCACAGCAATCTGCTCAGGCTGGATGCAGGTGCGCGGTGCCAGAAGGTGGCGGAGTGCCGATGCAGGATTTGCCATGAGTGATCATGCCGACTGGAAAGGACTTTTGCAGGCCGTAAAAGCTACAGAAGCCGAAATAGTACACGTTACCCACGGACAGACCGAAGTTTTTTCAAAATATTTAAATGAAATAGGGATCAGGTCAGATGTTGTACAAACCCAGTTTGGGGAAGACGAAGAAGAATCTGAAAAAGAAATCATTGAAAATCCCGGGCCATGAAACATTTTGCAGATTTGATCAATGCTTTGGAAACTACCAATAAGACCAATGCAAAAATAGACGCCATCATCGATTATCTGGAACGGGCTCCGGATGAAGATAAAGTATGGTTTATTGCTCTGTTTACAGGAAAAAGACCCAAAAGAAATGTCAATACCAATTATATGAAAGAATGGGCTCTGGAGATCACACAACTGCCGTTCTGGCTGTTTCAGGAAAGCTATTCCTCAGTGGGAGACCTGGGAGAAACACTTTCTCTTATCCTTCCCCCGCCAACCGAAAAAATTGACCGTACTTTATCCCAGTGGATGCTGGATATTGTTGATTTAAAAGATAAACCGGATGCTGAAAAAAAAGAATTTGTATTAAAATCATGGAACGGACTGGATTATACAGAACGCTTAATCTTCAATAAATTACTGGGCGGAAGTTTCAGGATCGGCGTTTCAGATAAAACGCTCATCAATGCCCTTACTAAGTTCTCTTCCCAGGAATCCAGTACCCTGATGCACAGTCTCATGGGAAAATGGATCCCGGGCGAAGTATCATTTCAGGAACTGATCTCGGCCGAAAATATCAATCCGGACAATTCAAAACCCTATCCGTTCTGCCTTGCCTATCCACTGGAAAAAGAGCCGGAAGAACTTGGTAATCCCGAAGACTGGCAGATAGAATACAAATGGGACGGAATCCGCGGGCAGATCATAAAAAGGAATGATGAAGTCTTTATCTGGTCAAGAGGTGAAGAACTCGTCACCGATCAGTTTCCGGAAATCAAAGAGACCGTAAAGGCTATGAAGGGGAACTTTGTTTTAGATGGAGAAATACTTGCGGTAAAGGATACTAATGTTTTAAATTTTAATGAATTACAGAAAAGATTAAACAGGAAAACTTTAACAAAAAAAATGCTGGCAGATATTCCTATCGAAGTTTTTGTCTATGATCTGCTGGAACTTGAAGGGACCGACCTTCGTGAAAAACCTATGGCCGGAAGACGGGCCATGCTTGAAGAATTGCTTCTGAATGAAACGCCTGAGAACATTAAGCTTTCGAAGGTCATAAACTTTGAAAAATGGGAGGATCTGAATACAATACGAGAAGCATCCAGGGAGATCAACAGTGAAGGCCTGATGCTGAAGCAGAAAAATTCCCCTTATCATGCGGGAAGAAAAAAAGGCGACTGGTGGAAATGGAAAGTCAGCCCTCTGACTATTGATGCTGTTCTAATTTATGCTCAAAAAGGAAGCGGAAGGCGAAGTGCCTATTACACGGATTATACATTTGCTGTAAAGAACGGAGACACCTTGGTAACCATTGCAAAAGCCTATTCCGGGCTCACCGATAAAGAAATTATGGAAGTCAGCAAGTTTGTCAATAAAAATGCCATAGAAAAGTTCGGACCTGTACGTACCGTAAAAGCAGAATTGGTCTTTGAAATCGCCTTTGAAGGCATTGGATTCAGCAGCAGGCACAAAAGCGGCGTCGCCCTGAGATTTCCGAGAATTGTAAGATGGCGTAAAGACAAAACCGTAGACGAAATTGACGAACTTGAAGAAATAAAAAAACTCATCCAATAATTTGAAAACATTTGAAAACAGCAACGGATTCAGCGTCATTCAGCAGTGGATGGCTGGTAAAGGCATTTCTCCTTTCAAATTTCAGATCGATACCTGGCAGAAATTCGGAAGCGGATACAGCGGAATGGTCGTCGCCCCTACCGGATTCGGGAAAACATTTTCTGTGTTCCTTGCTTTGATTTCAGATTTCATGAACCGCCCGGAAGACTATAAAAAAGGGCTGAAAATGATCTGGATTACTCCTCTTCGGTCTTTGTCCAAAGATATTGCTAAAGCTATGCAGGAAGCAATGGATGAAATTGGCCTCGACTGGACTGTTGGAGTACGAAATGGAGATACCGACCCGAAAATAAGACAGCAGCAGGTAAGAAATATGCCGGAAATTCTGGTTGTAACACCTGAAAGTCTTCATCTGCTTTTAGGACAGAAAAATCATGCCCGGTTGTTTCAGAATATGAAATGTGTCGTAACTGATGAATGGCATGAATTATTAGGTTCAAAGCGCGGTGTCATGGTTGAGCTTGCTGTTTCTCAATTAAGAAAATATGTTCCTAAAATAAAAATATGGGGAATCACCGCAACGATCGGAAATCTGGATGAAGCGATGGATGTTTTAATTCCTTATGATATTAAAAAAACAAAAATTACAGCCAAAGAACATAAAAAAATAGATATTCTTCCGGTCATTCCGGATGAGATTGAAATTCTTCCCTGGGCCGGACATTTGGGAGCAAAACTTGCCGACAAAATAGTTCCCATTATTCTGGATTCAAAATCCACCATTGTTTTTACCAATACACGAAGCCAGAGCGAAATGTGGTACCAGCTCCTGCTGAGTGCCTATCCTGATTTTGCAGGCCAGATCGCTATTCACCACAGCTCTATTGATGCCCATCTGCGGATCTGGATCGAAGAGAATTTAAGTGCAGGAAAACTGAAAGCCGTTGTATCCACTTCCTCATTAGATTTGGGAATAGATTTTAAACCCGTGGATACTGTCATTCAGATCGGTTCGGCAAAAGGTGTGGCCAGGTTTCTGCAGCGTGCCGGACGAAGCGGGCACTCCCCCTTTGAGACCTCTAAAATTTACTGCGTTCCCACCCATTCTCTTGAATTGATTGAGGTGGCTGCTTTGAAGGAAGCTGTAAAACAGAAAGTGGTTGAGCCTCGTGAACCGCAGGTTTTATGCTTTGATGTGCTGGTACAGTTTCTCATGACCCTAGCCATTGGTGACGGATTTTATCCTGAAGAAACATTTGAAAGAATAAAAAAAGTATTTGCTTTCCAGGAAATGACCGGAGAAGAATGGAAAAGTATTCTTGATTTTCTGACAATCGGCGGAAGTGTTTTAAAAAGCTATGAAGAATTCCACAAAATAGTGATTATGGAGGACGGTCTTTATAAAGTAACCTCCAGAAAAATAGCTATGCTCCACCGGATGAATATGGGCGTTATTGTAAGCGATGCCATGCTGAAGGTAAAATTTATCTCCGGCGGTTATATCGGAATGGTTGAAGAATATTTTATTTCAAAATTAAAAAAAGAAGAAAAATTCATCCTGGCCGGAAGAACGCTGGAAGTGGCTATGATCAAAGATATGACGGTTTATGTCCGTGCAGCAAAAGGAAAGGCCATGGCCCCAAGCTATCTCGGCGGAAGGTTGCCTTTAAGCTCTAATCTGGGACATTTTCTAAGAGAAAAACTTTCTCATGCCTTAAATTCGAAAGCTTCAGAAAAAGAACTGAAATTCTTACACCCCTTATTAGCCAATCAGGAAAAAAAATCCCACATTCCCAAAGAGGACGAATTTCTTGTTGAACTTATCAAAAATCGTGAAGGCTATCACCTGTTCATGTATCCCTTCGAAGGCCGGCTTGTACACGAAGTGATGGCAGCACTCATCGCTTACCGGATTTCCAAACTGACTCCTATCTCCTTTTCTATGGCGATGAATGATTACGGTTTTGAACTATTCAGTGATAAGGAAATTCCTTTAAACGGAGAAAATCTTGATAAAATCCTGACCAGGGAAAACCTGATGAATGATGTGATAGCGAGTATCAACTCTGCGGAAATGGCGCGAAGGAAATTCCGGGATATTGCAGTAATCTCAGGAATGGTCATACAGAATTATGCGGGAAAACAACGTTCCAATAAATCACTTCAAAGCTCTGCAGGCTTAATTTTTAAAGTTTTGGAAGATTATGATCCCAATCATTTTCTTGTCAGACAGGCATATACCGAAGTTTTCAATATGCAGCTGCAGGAGCCGCGTCTTGTGGAAGCCTTTAAAAGAATTGAAAAATCAAAAATCATTTTAAAATATTCCCATACCTTTACCCCACTGAGTTTCCCGATCAAGGTAGACAGCCTGAGACAGACGCTTTCGAGTGAAAGTCTGGATGCCAGGATCAGGAAAATGGTAGAACAGGCTGGAAGGAGTGGTTAAAGTTTTAGAGTTCAAAGTTATAATTATGATTAATGAAGTTTGACTATGTTGCAGAGGAAATTCTATTTTCATCTTCCTTTTCAAAATCATTGATACATTTTACATCGTACATTGTACAACAAAATGAATATTGCAGAAAAAAATATTATCCTTAACAACGAAGTTTTCACGCTGACCAATCAGCGTGCCGCATTTTGGAAAAAAGAGAAAGCCCTGATTTTATCTGATCTTCACATTGGGAAAACGGCCCATTTCCGGAAAAACGGAATTGCGCTCGCCAATCATATCATGAAAAGCGATCTGGAAAGGCTTTCCGTTCTTATTGAATATTTTCAGCCTGAAAAATTTATAGTGGTTGGAGATTTGCTTCATGCAGGAGATAATTCAGATGTAGATGCGTTCTGCAGCTGGAGAAACCAGTATTCGGATCTTCATTTTTATCTTATTAAAGGAAATCATGACCGTCTATCAGCTGCACTGGAAAAGAAATTGTGTCTAAATTTCAGTGCTGATTCTTTGACAGTTGACGGTTTCACTTTCGTCCATGACTTTGATAATACTTTGCCGGAATTTCAGATCACAGGACATATCCATCCCGGTGTCATATTAAATTCTGCGGTGAAAAAAATAAGGCTTCCATGTTTTGTCCAGACGGCTAACCAATTACTTCTTCCGGCTTTCAGTGAATTTACCGGATTGGACACCAAAAATATTCCCAAAGGCGGAAAATTCTTTGTATTTACAGATTCCGAGATTCATGAATATTAGGCAGAATATATCTTAATAATTGTGTTCCCTTTATATTTCATTAATAAGCGAAGCGCCCTTGTTTACCTTAAAATTCATGCATCTATTATTTCTTAGTCTACCCTTGCGATTAAAAAAATCAACTCAAATATTTAAACAAAAGACAGTCTCTGAATATTAAAACAAACTCAAAGGCAGAAAATTCTTTGTATTACAGATTCCGACATTCATGAATATTAGGCAGAATATAATCTTAACAATTGTGTTCCCCTTGTATTTCATTAATAAGCGAAGCGCCCTTGTTTATCTTAAAATTCCATATATTTATTATTCTTTGTCTACCCTTGCGATTAAAAAAAATCAACTCAATATTTAAACCAAAAAAGTCTCTGAATATTAAAACAAACTCAAAGGCAGAAAATTCTTTGTATTACAGATTCCGAGATTCATAAATAGGCAGAACATCTTAACAATTGCGTTTCCTTTGTATTTCATTAAATAAGCGAAGCGCCCTTGTTTATCTTAAAATTCCATATATTTATTATTCTTTGTCTACCCTTGCGATTAAAAAAATCAACTCAATATTTAAACCAAAAAAGTCTCTGAATATTAAAACAAACTCAAAGGCAGAAAATTCTTTGTATTTACAGATTCCGACATTCATGAATATTAGGCAGAATATAATCTTAACAATTGTGTTCCCTTTGTATTTCATTAATAAGCGAAGCGCCCTTGTTTACCTTAAAATTTCATATATTTATTATTCTTAGTCTATCCTTGCGTTTAAAAAATCAACTCAAATATTTTAACTCCAAAGATTACTAACTCTATAACCTTCACAGCATATTTGTTTGATAATAAAAGTTTGTATTTTAAAAATTCCGTTCCTTTGCAATAAAGCCGCCTATACCAATGAAAAAATCAGAAGCAACCCGATTAAATATTCTTCAGAAAGCCTTTGAGCTGATCTATACGAAAGGATACCAAACCACCAGCGTTGATGAGATCATTGCGACTACTCAGGTAACAAAAGGTGCCTTCTATTATCATTTTAAAACAAAAGACGAAATGGGGCTGGCGATCATTAATGAGCTTTTGATCAGTAATTTCAAAAATACTTTCATTAAACCGCTGGAAACCAGTAATTATCCACTGAAAAGCATTTATGATCTGATGCACGGCATTTTAATGGAAAACGATTTTTTAAAGGTTGAATACGGCTGTCCTGCCTCTAATTTCACTCAGGAAATGGCTCCCTGGCATATAGATTTCACAAAAGCATTAAACTTGCTTTCCAAACAATGGGAAGATGCGATAATAACCTGTATTGAAAATGGAAAGAAAGAAGGAAAGTTAAAAAGTGATATTGACGCAAAAGAAATAGCAGTTTTTGTGATGTCAGGCTATTGGGGAGTAAGGAATTTAGGTAAATTAGAAAATTCAAAATCGGTGTATCTAATTTATTTAAAAGGACTTAAGTCCTATTTTGACTCACTTCAATAATTTTTTTATCAAAAAACATACTAATTAGTATGTTTTTGTTATACCTTTGGACTGTTCAAAAAATTCAAAATGTACCAGACTCTTACATTTCTGCATTCCTTATTCCGTTGGTTGGTTTTATTAAGTCTTATTTATGCCATATGGATGGCTTTTAAAGGATATTTTTATCATAAACCATTGACAAAGAAAGAAGATCTGGTCAGGCACTGGACCGCTACAATTGCTCAAATCCAATTGATTCTCGGGATCATTCTTTATACAAAAAGTCCAGTTGTAAAGTATTTCTGGAAGAATTTCAGTGAGTCCAAAGCTTCTTTAGACCTTCTTTTCTTCGGGATGATCCACATTCTGCTTATGATGACGGCTATTGTTCTGATCACTGTCGGTTCCGCTTTAGCTAAACGGAAAACTACGGACAGGGAAAAATTCAAAACAATGCTCATCTGGTTCACAATTGCCCTGGCAGTTATTTTTATTGCTATTCCATGGCCCTTCTCTCCTTTTGCCAACAGACCTTATTTCAGATAATTATGATACATTTATTAAAAACAAAGATCGGACGCCTGAGAATCCTGGCTATTTTGGAAGGAATATCTCTTTTAGTCTTAATTTTCATAGCAGTTCCTTTAAAATATTGGATGGGAAATCCGGATCTTGTGAAACTCATGGGTCCGGTGCACGGAACTTTATTCCTGCTTTTCCTGTTCAATACTTTAAGTGTTGGGGTTGAACAGCAGTGGAAATTCAAGGAGACTACCTGGAAAGTCATTCTGGCATGCTTTATTCCTTTCGGAACCTTTTATATTGACAGCAAAATTCTGAGCAGGCTATGAGAAATATGTTGATTTTTTTGTGAGATCTTTATTATGATTTAAAGATTTTTTGACTGTTACTACCACAAAAAAGTGATGTTTGGTCAGGTATTTGAATGTTTAATGAAATATATACTATTGATTCTGGTCCCTGAAGAAATCAATTTTAATTCAACTCAATACCAATCACTAAAATATAATATTATGTCAACACAGAATTTAACCCATCTGGAAGCCATTAAAAAAATCAAAGAACTGTCGGAAAATGCAAGAATATGCATGTTCTGTACCGAGCTTGAAACAATTCCTGTCAATTCCCGCCCTATGACACTGCAGGAAACAGATGACAGCGGAAATTTATGGTTTATCAGCAGCGGAACAAGCAATAAAAACTTTGAAATAAAAGAAGACCGGAGAGTACAGCTTTTCTTTATGAATAATGGTGACTCCCAGTATCTTTCTGTTTATGGCGAAGCCTCTGTTTATAAGGACAAAGCCACCATTGAAGAAAAATGGTCGCCAATGGCCAATGCCTGGTTTGACGGAAAAGATGATCCGGACGTAACGATTATCCGTGTAGAACCCAAAGAAACATACTATTGGGATACAAAAGCCGGAAAACTTGTCAGCCTGTTCAGCTTTGTAACCGCTGCAATAACCGGCGTTAAAACCAATAATGCTGATGGTGTGGAAGGAAATGCGAATGTTTAAAATAAAGTGACTTCGGGTCATTCAGAAATTTTTACAGCCTAAAATATTTACAATAGCTAATTTAATTAGTACTGAACTGAAAAATTACTGATGGCTGAGGCTTTCGAAGCCACGCTATAGCCCTATAATAAAAAACACTGGTGGCTGAAATACTCAGCCACCAGTGTTTTTATTTCCCTTTCTCAATGCTCCAACAATTGTCATGCAGAACATTTCTGCTTGGTCTACTCTACTTCAAACACAGCCTGTATCTCCACAGAAGAATTCACTGGAATAGATGAAGCTCCCAAAGTGGCTCTGGCATGTTTTCCTTTTTCTCCAAAAACGTCTACGGTAAGATCCGAAGCTACATTCATCAGGTCTGCATGTTTTGTGTAATCATCTTTTGTATTGAAAATTCCTGTCAGCTGTACACATTGTTTTACTTTATTGAGATCGCCGCCTACAGCTTCTTTCAAAACAGCTATAACATTAAGCATTGTAGCTTTTGTAGCCTCTTTTACCTGCTGTTCATTAACGTCAACTCCTAATTTGCCCGGATTCAAAATCTTTCCCTCTTTCAAAGCGACCTGATTGATAAAAACAAGGTTCCCTGAGCGTACAAACGGCTTGTAGTTTCCGGCAGGCTGCGGAACCTGTGGCAGGGTAATATTTTTCTGCTTCAAAAGATCATTGATATCCTGAGATTTTACCGGAATTACAGCTGCTGCCTGTTTTTTAGAGAATGTACCTTTCAGGGCTAAGGCAGTTTTAGCAAAGTTTGTTCCCTGCAGTTCTGCCAGTCTACGTTCATCCTTTGTAGGTCTTTCAACATCTTTCAGTGATGCCATGCTTGTTATTCCCAAAACGGTGTTTCCCTGAGGAATGGTTTTATTAATATGATCTGTTCCCCGGATTCCATTAGAAACGAGGACCATTCCATGAACTGCAAGACTGTTCCAGAAAGCCTGAAGTGCCAGTTCTTTTCCTGCTCCGCTTCCGGCAGACATAAAAACTGTTGCCGGCATCCCTTCCAGCGCATGACTGGTCCATAGCTCAACGGTTTTGGATAGAAATTCGCTCATCCCTGTGCTGATATTTCCAAAATATACAGGCGATCCAAAAGCAATTCCATCATAAGAAGGCAGCTCATCTACTGTTGCTACAGGAATGTTCTTCAGTTTAGGATTGGAAGATCCTTTAACCTGCTTGATTATTGCATCTGCATTTTTACTGATTTCAATACCGGATGCTATTTCTTTGGCCAGTTCATAGGTTCCGCCGTTATCCGAGTGAATAAGAACCAATATTTTAGCTTTACTGTCTTGTGCCATGACCGTGGTGATTTTTAATAATAGAATTAATACAAAAACCGTACTTAGTTTTTTCATTTTTAATAAGATAAATAATTACAATACAAAATTAGTATTGTCGTTTTTATTAAATTTGCCAAAAATTCTATGCAGAACGACATCGTAAAATGCGGCTTAACTAAACAGGCGGACAGCCGGTTTGTAGACACCATTGAAAAAGAAGCTTATGTCTGGTGCGAAAAAAACTGGAAACACGATGATCATGAACATGCTCACCAACGTTCCCAGCTTACTTTTGTGGAAGAAGGATATCAATATTTTCATATAGACCAGAAAATCTATCTTGTCCCGCAGTATCATGTGATCTGGATTCCTTCGGGGAAAGCACACAGGATAACTTCAGAAGCACAAACAGTCAACTTAATGGTGTTTCTGTTCAAAACTGTTTTTGAAGACGATTTTTATAAAAATGTTCACGTCTTTGCTGTTCCTGCTGTTTTGAAGGAAATGCTTTTATATGCTTCCAAATGGAATCAGCTGATCGAAGGAGATGAAGAGCAGGATTTATTTTTTAAGGCTATTTTAAAAAGTCTTCCGAACTTTTGCAGAGAGAACAGCTATCTTGAGATCCCGGTTCCATCGGATGCCCGTCTTATTCCGGTCTGTACCGCTATCAATTCAAATTTTAAATACAGCCTGAATACTGATGAACTGGCAGAAAAGGCACAGATGTCTGTAAGGAGTTTACAGAGGATTTTTAAAAATGAAACAGGAATTACCCTTCAGAAATACCTGCAGCTTGTCAGGATTTTAAAGAGCATAGAACTGATTGACACAGGGCAGTATACTTTAAGCCAGATTGCTTACAGGGTAGGTTACCAAAGCCTTTCTGCTTTTACCTCTTCTTATCACTCGATCATGAAAGTGAAACCCAGGGCGAAAAAATTAGGTTAAGGGTTTTCGTCATGAGCCATATCTACCGGTTTAGATTCCGGTGACCCTTTTTCGCGGAGCCAGATCGAGAGGATGACAATGGAGGCAACTGCCAGGAATTCGCTCTGCCAGTTCTGAAAAGACTCAAACCAGAATCTGGATTCCGAAATATACTGTACTGCAGTAACGGGAGGCTCATTCTTTATGACCTGCTCTTCATTGAAGTCCTTCATACTTCCATAAAAGTGCATCACGAAGCTCAGAATAAATAACAGGGCAAAAGCTAAGGATAAAGAATGCTTATACATACTCAGCCATATTCCGCCTTTTTTTACCGGCCACGGAGCATCTGCATGGATTTTCGGTTCCCTGTCCACATCTTCTTCTCCTTCTAAAGATTTGGATTCGCTGGAACCTTTCTGCCTTAGAGAAACTGTCAGCACAACATACAGCATCATCTGGAGAAACTCACTTTCCCAGTTTTCGAAGGTGGCCTGTATAAAATGTCCGCTTCGGACATAGGCACCAAGGCTGAGCATGGCACTTCCCTGTTCTGCAAGGTCTTTATTCAGAGTTTTCCAGCCTGTAAAAAACTGTCCAACAAGGCTGAAAAGCATTAATGCAAGTAAAACAATACTTAAACTGTTACGGTAAAAGAAACTTTTTTTAGACATAATCAGCAGTTTAAAGTTTAGGATTCAACATGTACAATTCCAAAGCTGGATATTGCTGCAAGATTTTTATCCGTTGACGATCAGTCCACCGTTCGGGTGAAGAACCTGCCCGGTGATCTGGGCGGCACCACTGCCTGCAAGGAATAAAAAGCTGGCTGCCACTTCTTCCGGAGTAGCATTTCTTTCAAAAGGCGGTTTGTTGGGATCTTCTTTTTCCTCTCCGAAGGTTTTTTCAGTAAGCGGCGTGGCTACAGGGCCCGGCGCGACGGCATTAATACGGATGCCGTTTGGTTTTGCCTGCAGTGCCAGAGAACGCGTGAAAGATACAATAGCACCTTTTGTTGCAGCATAATCCAGAAGCTCGGGATGCCCCTGATAAGCCGCAGCAGAAGTCGTATTAATGACACTGCTCCCCTCTTTCAGATAAGGGAAAACGACTTTTGTCAGCAGGATCATTCCTATGATATTGGAATCAAAGGTCTTCCTGATATTTTTTTCTTCGAGATCCTCTATATTTTCTGCCGGGAACTGTACTCCTGCATTGTTGATGAGGATATCAATTCCTCCAAATTCGGACACTACTTTCTTCGTGGTATCTTCACAAAATTCGTAGTCATTGATATCACCACTAAAAATAATGCATTTTCTGCCCAGCTGTTCAATCTGTTCTTTTGTTTTTTGGGCATCATTATCGTCTTTATAGTAAATGATGGCAATATCGGCTCCTTCCTTTGCAAAAAGTAATGCTGTTGCCTTACCAATTCCGCTGTCTGCTCCTGTAATAAGAACGGATTTATCTTTTAACTCATCCATCTGAAAAGTTATTTTAAAATTAGAAGTTGGTTAATTTCACTTTTAAAACATCCCAGAATAAATTCTGTATAATATAACTGTGCGTTCAGAGCCTGGGTTTTAGGATGCAGTTCCAGTTTTTTGGTAAGAACGATCTCCCCTTTATAAGAAAAGGCAAAATAAGCGAAGATCTTATAGGCTGAACTTCTGATGGGCGTACAGTAACCCGTGGTCGCAATTGACCAGTCAGATTCAAATACCTTGGCTACATTAAGAGCCATGGTTCGTGCAATATTTTCTGATACACAGTCGCATTCTTCAGCTTCCTGCCTGTCTACATTCAACAGTTTCACTTTCTGAGGCAGCGTATAGGCTGTCATACCGCCTTTGTAAAACAGGGAGGCATTCGGCATCTGCGAAAAAGCCAGCTGCAGACATCCCGATGTAACGCTTTCTGCAATTGAAATTGTTTCGTCCGCAGTCATAAGGGACTGGCTTATATACTCTAAAAGATTCTTTTGAAATTCCATAATTTTAAATATTTAGTGGTGTGAAGGTGTGTGGTATTTGTCTACATATTTCTTTCCATTTCTAGATCCCAGACTCTGTGTCCGGCTATTGCTGTAATAAACTGGTCATCAGAACCTCCGTCTTTTGAAATAATCACAGCACGATCCTCATGTTTTTTCATGGCTATATTACTGCTCATATACAGTTCTTCTGTGCCTGCCCCGAAATAAATGGCCTTACAGTGCTTATAGGCTTCATTGATGAAGCGAAGACTGAGATGCCTGTTCTCGGGAGCCATCAGTTCTGCTGCAGATTTTTCTCCGGCCCCGATGTATAAAGCATCAAAGCAGACACTGGCCGTACTTGTAAGAGAGTGTTTTGGAATTAATGGTCCGTTATCGGTGATAACGGGAGCTAAACTCGGTGCGATAATTTCTACTTTTGCCCCTTTACCTTCAAGCTTGGTTTTTAGGTCAGTAAGCGCTGCACCATTTGTGCCATTGCCAATAATAAACCCTATCTTTCTGCTTTTAATAGTGTCCTTAACGGTATCTTTCATACTCAGCGCTTTGGATATTTTCGTATGAGGCTCTCTTTCCTCACTCTGAAGGTCTGCGATATTAGCATCAGCAGGAATGCTGCGGTTAGGCTGTTCTAATTTTTTAACGGTCACCCCTAATTTTTCAGCTACTGTCTGGGCAAGATTATGATCAATAAAATTCAGCTGTCCTACCACTCTTTCTCTGATCTCCGGTATTGTTACTTTTGAAAGTTCAAAAATAAGGGCGTTCTGAAGATGGGTCTGCTCAGGAACCGACTGGCTGTTATAGAATAATTTTGCCTGTGAATAATGATCTACAAAGCTCTGACTTCTTCTTCGGACCTTTTCACCCGAAACTCTTTCCTGATGTGAAGTAAATCCGCCTTCTGACATCATGGCCTGGAATGGACATCCGCCTCCGATGGAATTGGGCTCATAGCTTACTTTTCCTTTGGCAATCTGTTGTCTCATGTGTCCGTCACGCTGGTTGTTATGAACTGTATTGATGGATCTGTTGATCGGTATTTCATGAAAATTGGGCGATCCTAATCTTGATAGCTGGGTGTCGGTATATGAAAATAATCTTCCTTGAAGCAAAGGGTCATTACTGAAGTCTATTCCCGGAACCAAATGTCCCGGATGGAACGCTACCTGCTCTGTTTCTGCAAAGAAATTCTCCGGATTTTTATTGAGAGTTAAAGTTCCGACAATCTCTACGGGAACTTCTTCTTCGGGAACCAGTTTGGTAGGGTCCAGAAGGTCGAAATCAAATTGATGTTCATTTTCTTCCGGAATCAGCTGTACACCAAAATCCCATTCCGGATAAGCACCGTTTTCAATGGCTTCCCATAAATCTCTTTTATGGAAATCCGGATCTACCCCGGAGATTCTCTGCGCTTCGTCCCAGGCCACAGAATGTACTCCCAGTTTGGGTTTAAAATGGAATTTAACGAAATGAGCTTTGCCTTCTTCATTAATAAATTTAAAGGAATTAACTCCAAAACCTTCCATCATCCTGAAACTTCTAGGAATGGCCCTGTCGCTCATGAGCCACATGATCATGTGCATGCTTTCCGGCATCAGCGAAACAAAATCCCAAAATGTGTCATGGGCAGAAGCGGCCTGTGGAATCTCATTATCCGGCTCAGGTTTCACTGCATGTACAAGATCAGGGAATTTAATGGCATCCTGGATGAAAAAGACAGGCATATTATTCGCTACAAGGTCATAATTGCCTTCTTCGGTATAAAATTTTACGGCAAAACCTCTTACATCTCTCGCCAGATCGGTACTTCCTTTGCTTCCGGCTACGGTTGAAAATCTTACAAAAACAGGAGTTTCCTTTCCTACCTCCGATAAAAATTTCGCTTTGGTATAGGCATTAAGGCTTTTGTTCAGCTTAAAAACGCCATGGGCTCCCGAGCCTCTTGCATGAACGATTCTTTCAGGAATTCTTTCATGATCGAAATGGGTTATTTTTTCTCTTAGAATGAAGTCTTCCAGCAAGGTAGGACCTCTGTCTCCGGATTTTAAAGAATCCTGGTTATTATTGATTTTTATCCCCTGGTTGGTGGTCAGTTTTTCGTTTTCATTAGAAGTACTGTGTGCTTCCAGCTGGTCTAACTTTTTGTTGTTTTGGGTCTCATTTTTCATATCAATATATCTTTAATGTGGTGTGAAGGTTAAAAAGTCAAACTAAAAACTTTAGGAAATCATTCCGTGTCTGCCCCGTCTTTTTCCAAAGTGCTTAGCAGTTTATTGAGATATTCCTCTTCTTTTAATACTTTATAATATGCTGTTTTGGCATAGAGCGTAAAGTGTGAATTTTCAATATTTATTTCTGTATTCAGATTTTCCGGAAAAACGGTTCCTTTACCGTGATACTCGCGGATATTCAGGATATATTCTTTAATATAAGTGTCTATTACATTTTTCAGAATATCACATTTCGCATTATTTTTTATCTTTTCTAATGATTTGATCAGAAAAGCAGTAACTCCGTAAGAATTGATAGCACTTGGGAACAGAGATTCATTCTCTATCATATTGTTTTTATCATACAATCCGGAATGTCTTAAAGTGTCGTTTTCAAATATCATATTCGTAGCGGTTATTAGTTATCGGAAATTTTTAAATATTTCTCAAAATAATGAAGGTCTTCCTTATCTTTGATCGAAAGATAGAACATGATCTGCTCCGGTTCCTTCAACCCTATACTGCCGAAACAGTCGAAATGGGCAATCAGAGCCTGAATATTTTCGATTTCTATGTCTTTCAGGATCACAAATAATAAAAAAATATTATCTTTTATTTCTTTGGCATAGATCGCTGCACCATCTTCAAACCAGTTTCCTTTATTGGAAACTTTAATGAAGTCTTTATGTTTCAAAGTCTTTACTATTTTCTGACAATCCATATTTGAGTAATTGTGGTTATATTCTTTCGGGAGAAGCTTCAACATCAATTTCTCTGAACTGCTGCTATTTTCAGTATTGCTACCGAGTTTTATAAATCAATTGAATGGCATATGGCAATCTGGTGCTTCATGCTGCAGAGCAATGGAATTTAATCATCTGAAAAGCTTGAAGCTTTAAACTGCCCTTACCTGGTTTTAAGAATTGTATTGAAACTTATATTTCAAATTTACGCCTGAATAATTCACTTTTTTATGACCTGAATCATATTAAACCCGCACTAGTAAATAATTTTCCTGTTTTCTATAGTAATGCTTCCTTCTTTCTCCATTTTTTTTAAAGCTCTGATTACTGTTTCTACACGTAAGCCTACCAGATTGGCGATCTGCTGCCTTGTAAGCTGTACCTGAAAGCAGCTTCCACAGCTGTCATCATGATAGCTTTTAAGGTAATTAAGAAGTCCCGTAAGCCTTGATGCAGGATTCAGTGAGGCCATATTCTGGAGCATGATGGCCTTGAAATAAAGCCTATGGGAAAGACATGCATTCATTTCCAAAGAAAGCTTGGGATCTGTCTTTATTAATTTCAGAAACTGATCTTTTGGCACCCTTATAATTTCCAAAGGAGTGATGCAGATGGCATTCATGGGATAAAATTTATCTAAAAAGAGCAAGGAATCCCCAAAGCTTTGGTTTTTCCCGAGAATATTATGTATAAATTCTCTTCCCTCTTCATCATAATTGTTCAGTTTCACTTTTCCCTCTATGATCTGTAAATAATAAAGAGAATGGTCTCCCTCCCTGTATATAATCTCACCTTTTTTATATTTTTTGGTTTCCCCTCCATATGAGTATAGTACTTCTTCGTCTATATTCATGCAACTTATTGTCTTCATAGTTTTTTTAATTATTTTCAATAAAAAATAGTGAAATTTATTATTGAAACTGTGTTTAAAATAAATTTTTCAGATCAAGTATTCGAAAAATTTATTTTCTTGCGCTCTATCTGATATTCCTACTGGTTTTTTTGAATTATGAAACTGATTTAATAAAGCCAGATACAAATATTGAACCTTATTTGTTTGTCAATTGTTAAATTAAGTTAAATAAATTAGCAAAATACAAAATATGTTAATGAATCATTATCTAACAAATATATTAACCATTATATTCGTAAATATCGATTTAAATAGAAGTAGGTGAAAGACATTAAAACCCGCTTTTAAGTAAAAACGGGTTTTAAATCTATGAATGATAAAAAATTATTTTTTGTTAACCTTCGCTGTATCCGTTCTTTTTGTAGTTGCAGTATCTGCAGTACGCATAGTATCGGAAGGCATCGGGGTAGCAGCCACAGTGCCTGTGTCTGATGGTACGGTATCAATCATTGTACTGTCTGTTATGCTAGTAGAAGTGTCTACTTTTGTTTCCTTTTTGCAGCTCAATACGGTCAGGCCTAATAACATTAATAAGATCGTAAATTTCATAATAGATATATTTTGTAATGTGTTTCAAAGATAATTCATTTACAAAATGTCCTTTTATGACTTGAATCATAATGCTTTATTTTTAATTATTTCGCAAATTTTTTGGTTCCAGCAACACATAGAATAACCCCAATGGTTACTCCCACCATTCCTATGCTCACCTGCTCATGAAGAAAATAGGCAGCAAGCGCCAGTCCGAAAAACGGCTGCAAAAGCTGGAGCTGCCCTACAGTGGCAATACCGCCCTGCGCCAAACCTTTATACCAGAATATAAATCCAATGAACATACTGAAAAGGGAAATGTAAGCCATCCCAAACCATCCCTGAAAACTCACAGTTTCAATATGATCCGGAAAATAAATAAAAAATAAAGGAATCATAACCGGCAAAGCCAATACCAAGGCCCAGGAAATCACCTGCCACCCTCCTAGTGTTTTAGAAAGTTTCGCACCCTCGGCATATCCCATACCGCAAAGGATAACCGCGAGAAGCATCAGGATGTCGCCTACCGGTGAAGCGGATATTCCCTGCGAAACAGCATATCCTATCACCAAAAGGCTCCCGATAACAGAGAAGAACCAAAATACAGGATGTGGTCTTTCCCCGCCACGGAAAACTCCGAACACAGCAGTTGCCAAAGGAAGCATGCCTAAAAATACAATGGAATGTGCCGAAGTCAGATATTGAAGTGCCAGTGCAGAAAGAAGCGGAAAGCCTACCACACAGCCGATAGAAACCAGCAACAGGGCGAATATCTGATTCTTTTCAGGACGCTTTTCTTTATAAATTATCAGAACGGTAAGTGCCAGAATACCTGCAATAGCTGCACGAGCTATGGTAACAAAAATAGGGCTCATTTCAATTACGGCCAATTTGGTAGCAGGCATAGATCCACTAAATAGCAACACCCCTATAAAGCCGTTAATTAATCCACTTACACTTTCATCTTTGGAAATTTTATCAGTCATCATTTTCTATATTTTTTGATAATTCAAAATTAAAGCGCTTAAATGAATAAACACAGTCCCAGTTTTGTACATTTGCATGAGCACAGTTAAAAACAATGAGCAAAGAATTTATATATACAGAAATCGCTGACGGAATTGCTTCCCAGATCAGAAACGGTGTACTGAAGGCCGGAGACAGGCTGCCTTCCGTAAGAATGATGTGCCAGGAGCATCAGGTAAGCATGAATACGGCAAAACGTGTTTTCCTTGAGCTCGAGTCACAGTCCTTAATTGAATCCAAACCTCAATCAGGTTATTTTGTGAGCAGGCTCATGTCTGTGAAGCTTCCTCTCCCTGAGGTAAGCCGGCCTTCTCTGATTGCCAATAACGATGAACCGGACGAACTGATCAGCAGGGTTTATGAAAATATGGGTAAAAAAGGACTGACATTTTTTTCTATCGGGATTCCTTCAGGAGATCTTCTGCCACAGGCGAAACTAAAGAAAGAGATCATTAACGCAACCCGTGAATTAAAAGATGGCGGTACGGAATATGAGGAACTTCAGGGAAATTTAAAGCTGCGGAGAATGATCGCGGTCCGTTCCCTTCAATGGGGCGGAAATCTCAGTGAAAACGATTTGGTTACTACAAACGGAGGGATGAATGCGCTCTCTTTCTGTCTGATGGCTTTAGGCAAACCCGGTGATACAATAGCCATTGAAAGTCCCTGCTATCCTGGTATTTTACAGCTGGCGAACGGATTGGGTCTGAATGTTCTTGAACTTCCTACCCATCCTACGACCGGAATTGAAATAGAAGCTCTGCGAAAAGTGATTCCGCAAATAGACCTATGCTTGTTAATTCCTAATTTCAATTCACCGCTGGGAAGCTGTATGCCGGATGAAAATAAGAAAGAGATTGTAAAAATTCTTTCTGAAAACGGGATTCCTCTGATAGAAGATGATGTATACGGTGATCTTTATTTCGGACCGGGGCGTCCGAAGTGCTGTAAATCTTTTGACAGAGACGGAAATGTGCTGTACTGCAGCTCAATTTCAAAGACGCTGGCTCCGGGATACCGTGTAGGATGGATTGCACCGGGAAGATATAAGGATAAAATAATGAAGCTGAAACTGCTCCACTCCACTTCATCTATTTCTATTGTTAATGAAGCGGTAGCCAATTTCCTCAAATCCGGAAGGTATGAAAAGCACCTTCAGCAAATGAGGAGAGCTCTTCAGAATAATTATCAGAATTATGTGCAGACCATCGCAGATTATTTCCCCGAAGGGACCAAAACAAGCCGCCCGCAGGGAGGTCTTTCCCTGTGGGTGGAGTTTGATAAAAATATCCGTACCACTGAACTCTATGATCTGGCCATTAAACAGAACATCAGTATTGCTCCGGGCAGGATGTTTACCCTGCAGGATCAGTTTGAAAACTGCATGCGTCTGTGTATAGGCCTTCCGTGGACGGAAGAAACCAGGTTATGTCTTCAGCATGTTGGAACTCTTGCAAAAAGGATTTGATTTATCTGTCCGGAACAAAATTTTTCCTGGCCAGTTCTTTTCTTACTCTGCTAAGGCTCTCAGGTGTAATTCCAAGGTAAGACGCGATCATCCATTGTGGAACTCTCAAAAGAAGATCCGGATACATTTTAATGAATTTCATGTATCTTTCTTCCGCGGTTTCCCCTAATAAAGAATTGATCCTGTTCTGCAGGCTTCTGATGTGTTTCTGTAAAAGAAAGTCACTTCTTTCGATACTGTTGGGAAACTGTTCTACGAGATTGTTGAAGAAATCGGGATGCAGAAACAGAACTTCCGTATCTTCCACCGCTTCTATATAGTAAATCGATTTTTCGTTAAAGTAAAGACTGCTTCGGTCGGAAATCAGCCAGCTCTCCGGGGCAAACTGTATAATATGTTCTTTTCCGTTCTTGTCAATGGAATACATTTTCAACAGTCCTTTTTCTACAAAGAATATATGCCTGCAGACCTCACCATACTGTAAAAGAAATTGATTTTTAGGTATTTTCTTTACTTCATAGTGTAAGCTGCACATGTTCACTTTTTCTAAAGGAACATTTAATACTTTGGCTAAATAGGTGTTAATATTCTTCATTATGAAATCTGGCTTGCGGATATATCTTCATGTGATGCACTGTTGATGACCTTTCCATCTTCAATTACGATCAGTTGCGGGCTCTCATGTCTGATTCCAAAGTCTTCAGAAATTTTATTGGAAATGGATCTGTATTCCAGCAAATCTAAGAAATATAAATCCAGTTTGTTATCCAAACTATCTATTTCTTTTTCAAAGTTTTTCAATACTGTTTTGCTGATGAAGCAGCGTGTTGAATGTTTGAAAATAGCAATTCTATGGTGATGGGAAGCTTCAATGGCTTGGGCCAGATCTTCCTCAGATTCTATTTTTTTCCAGAAGGATTGACGTTCAGGGCTGTCTTCTTTTCCTCCGAATATTTTATCAAAAAAACTCATACATTAAATTGTTTTAAATGGTGATCAAGATGCTTATACTCTAAAAATCCCCAGTCTTTTTCAGTCATTTTACCGAATAATCTGTGACGGTCCGGAAGATCTTTATTTTCAGATGCCGCCCGGAAGTCTTTCAGTGTATTCAGCAGATTGGTTTTTGATTCATCGAAATCACATTCAAAATTAATGATTAGTTTTTGAAAAGTAGGCATGTTTCGGGGAATTCCGTTGTTAAAGATCTGCATTTCTATTCTGGTTATAATTCCTATGGCTTCAAAGAGGATATTAATCCTGGAAAGTTCAATTTCCCCTAAAGCAACCTGAAGAACGAAATCGCAGTGTCTCAGCATCTGGGAAACGTTCATTTTCCCCCATCTTTGTGGAGTATTTTCAGTAAGAAGGGAGATCCTGTGGACAATTTCTTCAAAATAAACAGGATTGTGCAGACTTTTATTTACCACCCTTTTTCTCTCTTCAGATTTTCAATGTGAGCAAAATGATGATTACAGTGCCATACATAAAAAGCAAGATAATGCCTCAGATCATAATTTGCATTCTGTTCAGGGTGCTGGAAGGTTCTTTCGAACTGTTTATTGGTAAGGGTATTAAGCAAGACTGTCCATCTCTGATGTGTTCCTTTAATCATTCTCATTGCAGGCTTTACAGGCATGTTAACACTATCCTGAAGTTCTGCCCATTTGGCTTCATCATAGGGCTTGATCACGGGATTGTCTTCTGTAAGAGCCAGCTTAAAACGTATAAAGCTGTTGATATGGCTGTCTGCAATGTGGTTAACAAGCTGACGGACCGTCCAGCCTCCTTCTCTGTAAGGCGTGTCTAACTGCTCATCTGTAAAATTCTCAATCAGGTCTTTCAGTTTTCCCGGAAAATTTTTGATGACTTTAATATGCTCATCGAGCTTGGTGTCACAGATATTTTCAGACAGCTGAAACTGACCTATAGGAAATCTTTTTTGCTCTAAATCGTTCATTTTTAATTTTCTTGGTGGTATGTTTAATAAAGTTTTTCTGTTGCGATAAAATTACTACAAGAAAAGCAGAAAGCCAATAAAAAATAAATGTCAAAAGTATTTTTTATGGAGCGGAAAAATAATAAAAAAGCCTCAATTCTAAAATTGAAGCTGTATATTTAAATTCGTCTATTAATAACCATGCAGATCAATTCCCTCGGTTCTCTGTAAGGTTACTTTCCTGCCCATCTTCTTTTGAATCACTCTGAAATGCTGCAGTTCGTCATCCGTCAAAATAGTAATGGCAGTTCCTTTTTCACCTGCACGTCCTGTTCTGCCGATCCTGTGAATGTAATCTAAAGGCGAGCGCGGCAATTCGTAATTGATCACACAGGGTAAAGATTCAATATGGATACCACGGCCAATAAGGTCTGTAGCAACTAAAATCTGAGCCCCATTTACTTTAAATTCTTCTAAATTATTTCTGCGGGCACCCTGCGATTTCTGGCTGTGAATGGCTACGGCTTTAATTTTATTCTTTTTAAGCTTTTCCACTAAATTATCTGCAGATCTTGTAGACGAAACAAATATCAGTGCTTTTTCAACTTTCTTTTCTTTAATTAGGTAGCGTAAAAAAGGCCCTTTATTTTCCGGCGAAACATGATAGGCCAGCTGCTCGATATTATCAATGTCTACTTCTTCTTTTTTAATTTCAATAATCACAGGGTTAATGGATAAACGTTCCTTCATTTCAGAAACCTTATCATTTAAAGTTGCTGAAAACAAGGTTGTTTGCTTTGCCACAGGCATCAGCGCGAAAAGTTTATTCATTTCTTCACCAAAACCTAACTGAAACATTTTATCGGCCTCATCAATCACTAAATGCTGGATTCCGGAAATACTCAACGCATTATGATCAATTAAGTCTAATAAACGGCCGGGTGTTGCGATAAGAATTTCCACGCCAAACATTCCTTTCATCTGCGGGTTGATAGAAACACCACCATAAACCGCCATAGTACGGATTTCACGCTTTAAATTCTCTGTAAAAGCTCTGAAAACTTCATCAATCTGAATCGCCAGCTCACGGGTTGGAACCAATATTAAAACCTGAACATTACGGTCTTTCTTAACTTCTGAATTCTGCAGTTTTTCTAAAATAGGCATCACAAAACAAGCTGTTTTTCCGGAACCTGTCTGCGCAATTCCCATCAGATCTTTTCCCTGAAGAATAACAGGAACAGCCTGCTCCTGAATTGGAAAAGGTTTCAGGTAACCTAATTTGTTGACAGAACGAATAATATTGTGTGATAATCCTAACGACTCAAATGACATAAAAATACTTATTTCATGCAAAGATAAGCTATTGATATTTGACAGATAACTCAAAAATGAATCCTATAAATAAAAGTATGATTATTGTAGTTGTTGAGATCTCGCTCTCTCTGTTCTAAAAAAATTATATTGCCGATTTGTCCGAAAATTCAGTTTTGGAAGGTTTTTTGAGTAATTTTATCAAAAATTCGAGAAATCTAAATATGAAAAAAGCGTTAATAATCGTAGATGTACAGAATGATTTCTGTGAAGGCGGCGCATTAGCAGTTCCGGAAGCCAATGAGGTCATTCCCTACATCAATCTTCTGATGGAAGAAAATGAATACGACCAGATTGTTCTTACCCAGGACTGGCATCCTGCCGACCATAAAAGTTTTGCCAGCAACAACAACAGAAAAGTAGGCGAAAGTATTATCCTGAACGGCGTTCCACAGTTTATGTGGCCGGATCATTGTATTCAGGGCACTTTCGGGGCAGAATTCCATAAAGATCTGAACAGAGATAAAGTAACCCACATCATCCAAAAAGGGAAGAATACAGAAATCGACAGCTACAGCGGTTTCCAGGATAACAATCACTTTATGAAAACTGGGCTGGATGATTTTTTAAAGTATCACGAAATTCAGCTGCTTGAAGTTGTGGGGCTTGCCATGGATTATTGCGTAAAGTTTACGTGCACGGATGCTCTGGCCAACGGATATATTACATGTCTTCATTTCAATGGAACCAAAGCAGTTAACGTAAAACCGGATAATGGCAGAGATGCTATTTATGAGATGATCCAGAAAGGAGTTACAGTTCTCGGATAGCATTTATTTGTAAATCATGAGTTTTGGAAGCTCTGGAAATTGCTTTCAATAATGATCATATAAACATTAAAAAAGGCGCAGAAATAAGATTTCTGCGCCTTTTTAATACATATAATTTTCTTAAATGTTTCAAGCTGAGTCTTCAATTATGACCGGGAATCAACAGATTCGCCATCATCATTTATAACTCAAAACTACTAAAGCATTTTAAGATTATTAACTTCCAGATCTGTAAGGATTCTCCAGTGTCCACGTTTGATATTCTTTTTCGTAAGACCTGCAAACATCACCCTGTCCAAAGCTTCCACTTCATATCCAAGTCTTTGAAAAATTCTTCTGATGACACGGTTCCATCCGATATGAATTTCGATCCCTATTTCATTTTTCGGTTTTCCTTCAATAAAAGAAATCTGATCTACAACAGCTACCCCTTCATCAAGACGGATCCCTTCCACAATCAGTTTCATGTCTTCATGAGTCAGCTTTTTATCCAGGGTTACGTGATAGATTTTTTTGGCATCAAAAGAAGGGTGCGTCAGCTTTTTCGTCATATGCCCGTCATTCGTCAAAAGAATAACTCCGGTTGTAGAACGGTCCAGTCTTCCTACAGGAAACAAACGGTATGGCGATGCATTAGCAACAAGATCCATTACTGTTTTTCTGGCTTTATCATCCTTCGTGGTAGAAATATATCCCTTTGGCTTGTTCAGCAGTACGTATACCGGTTTTTCCGGGGTAATGCCCTGTCCGTCAAAAACTACTTTATCAGTCTTCTCAACCTGGTATCCCATTTCAGTGACCACCTGTCCGTTTACTTCCACAAGTCCCTGCGTAATCAGTTCGTCAGCCTCTCTTCTGCTGCAGATCCCGGAATTGGCAATATACTTGTTCAGACGGATGGTGTCCTTATGAACATCTTTTTCAATTTTGTTTAGCCTTCTTTTCTGTACAAAAGATCTTGCCTTATCATCATTTTTGTCATCTCCGCCGGATGGTCTTCTTCCATATTTCAGGCTGCCTCTTTCATACTTGTCTCTGGTATCAAAACTTTTTCCACCTTTTTTGGGAGCTGATTTACCAAAAGGTTTTCTCTCACGTCCTTCACTTGAATTGGTAATATAGGCTCTGCTCTCAGTTTTTGCTCCGGAGTCCTCATCTCTGTTCGTAGGGTTGTCTCCGCTTTTCTTAAAAGGTTTCGGCTCAAACTTCGAATGGCTTCCTTTATAGTCGGAATTTCTTTCTCCGGCTTTTGGAAAAGGTTTCTTAAAAGGTTTTGATCCTGAAGAATTTCCAGATCTAGAAGCACGAGAATCATCAGAATTGTTTCTTGTTGAAGTTCTTGGTCTTTTTGGTCTTTCTGAATTATTGTTATCTCTGCTCATTCTAAAAATTTCTGCAAAGATAGTAATTTAGTTACGAGTTAAAAATTAAGAATCATAACTTTGCAGAATAGTTTTATTTTAATTTTAAAGAAACTCCAGTAATGATAACAATATTAAACGATGATTTTTCTCAATTAAATACTTTCCTGCACGAAAAATCTTTCAGTAAGATCTTTATTTTAGTTGATGAAAATACCCATGAATATTGTCTTCCGGTTCTATTAGGCAACATGGAAACAGACTTAAACTTCGAAATTCTGGAGATTGAGGCTGGTGAAGAAATGAAAAACATCCAGACTGCCAACCAGCTATGGGAAATTCTTACCGAAATGCAGGCAGACAGAAAAGCGCTTGTTATAAATCTCGGGGGCGGCGTGATTACGGATATGGGAGGTTTTGTAGCTTCTACCTATAAAAGAGGAGTCTCGTTCATCAATATCCCTACTACCCTTTTATCAATGTGTGATGCCTCTATCGGAGGAAAAACAGGGATAGATCTTATGCATTATAAAAATATGGTAGGAACTTTTGCCTTCCCTGAACAGATTTTTATTTACCCTAAATTTCTGGAAACGCTCCCATTTAAAGAATTGAGGAGTGGTTTTGCAGAAATGCTGAAGCATGGCCTTATTGCTGATAAAGCGCATTGGGAAAGTCTTATTCAGGTTCACAAACTTGATGTAGAAGCGGTGGTTCCTCATATTCAGACTTCAATGGATATCAAGCAGGATGTGGTGGAAAAAGATTTTCATGAAAAAAATATCAGAAAGACTCTGAATTTCGGACATACGATCGGACATTCTGTAGAAAGTCTCTGTCTTAGCCAGGGAAATCCTATTCTTCACGGTGAAGCCGTTGCTATGGGAATGATCTGTGAGGCCCATCTGGCTTATCTTGAAGATCTTATTAGCCAACAGGATGCTGCCGGTATTATTGAAAACATTCAGAGGTACTACCCTTATCTTGATATAAGCGATTTTACGGATGAAAGTATTACTGCACTTTTGTTGAATGATAAAAAGAATACGGACAGCAAAATTAATTTTTCATTAGTCTCAGGAATCGGTTCTTGTACATATGACCACCAATGCAGTCAGGAAAACATTTTGAGGTCTTTGGATTTTTACAGAAAACTGAATAATGCTTAATTTAATAATATAAAAGAGCCATTTTTCATTATTATTTTAATGAATGAATAATTTAGACCACCTCTAAACAAACGTTTAATTAGTTTGTTAAAGTTCTAATAATCAATAAATTAATATAAAGCAGCTTGAAAAACAGGCTGCTTTTTTTACTGATTTTTGTCATGTTATTTGTTTTTGGCAAGCAATTTGGAAGATACTCTGCGTCAAACTCAGTAGTAAGTTTTTGACAGTAGTAAAATTTAAAATTAGAAATAGTAAAATATTAAAAAAATTAAAGTTATGAAAAAGTTAATTTTAGGATTAGCAGTAACTGCAAGTTCACTGGCATTTGCTCAACAGACTCCATCATCTTCTTCTAACCCGGTAACATTTGGTGTAAAAGGTGGAATGAACGTATCTTCAGCAACAGAAGGATCTGGTCTTGATGATACTAAATCAAAAATTGGTTTTAATGCAGGGGTTTTTGCTAATATTCCAGTAGCAGAATCATTCAGTATTCAGCCAGAGGTTATTTATAGCCAATATGGTAATAAAACAGAATTTAGTAATGCATTAGGTAAGTTTTCTACTTCTAGTCATTTAGATTATATCGCAGTACCGGTAATGTTCCAGTACAACCTGATCCCTAATCTTTATTTAGAAGCAGGTCCTGAATTTGGTTTAATGGTAAGTGCTAAAAACAAAATCAAAAACGAAAATAATGGAAATTCAACAACAAGTGATAACTATAAAGATGATTTAAATACATTCAACGTAGGTATCGGTCTTGGAGCTGGGTATTATTTTACTCCAAACTTTGGAATTACAGCAAGATATGTTGCTGGTTTAACAGATGTTATTAAGGATAATCCTGGTGACGCTATCAGAAACAATGTATTCCAGGTAGGATTAGCTTATAAATTCAAATAGTAAGCTTTAACATTCAGAAACAAATTTTATATTCAATAGAAAGCCGGATTAATTTATTTTAATTCGGTTTTTTTATGGGCAATTTTTTTATTTATTCTTTTTGGCAAGGAGTTTGTGTATATCAGATAGTTGGAACTCTGATATCTTTCAGAGGTTACCACGAAAGTTTCTTCATATATAAATTGATTTCAAATAGAAAAGGTCAGGTTTATTCATTTAAGCCTGACCTTTTCGCCTTAAAATATGATTTTTATCATTTTATTCTCTTTGGCGGGAATTTTGCTGAGTACGGGGAAATAAGTTAAAACTTTATAATCATGAAAAAACTAATTTTAGGATTAGCAATTGCAGCAAGCCTTTCGGTTAATGCTCAGGAAAAAACCACATCTTCTTCACCTGTTACGTTCGGTGTTAAAGCTGGATTCAACGCATCAACGCTAAGTAAAGTGGATCAGTATGATAATGATCAGAAACTGAAGCCTGGTTTTAATGCAGGAGTATTTGCCAATATTCCGGTAGCAGAGAAGTTTAGTATTCAGCCCGAGCTTCTTTTTAACCAGTTGGGTTCAAAAACTGAAGAAAGAGAGGTATACTATGTTAATTCTGACAGATACAGAAGAGAAGTAGACTATAAAAAAACACTGAGCTATCTTGCCGTACCGGTAATGGTACAGTATAATATCCTTCCTCAGCTTTATGTAGAAGCAGGTCCGGAATTTGGGTTTCTGTTAGGAGGAAAAGACAAAGGAGATATTACAACTGTTAAAACTTCCGGAAATACTACGACTACACAATCTACAAGTTTTTCAGAAAAAATCGTTAAAGATCTTCACAATAAATTCAATTTCGGAATCGGTATTGGAGCCGGATATTATTTTACACAGAATTTTGGGGTTACAGCCAGATTTACTGCAGGTATTACAGATATCTATAAAGAAAACAGTTCAGATGCCGTTAGAAACAATGCCTTCCAGGTAGGTGTAGCTTATAAATTCAAATAGAGATATATTATTTTCAAATGAATGCCGGACTTTTTTGAGTCCGGCATTTTTCTGTATCCCTGACAAGGGTTTCAAAAAATTCAATAATTTTCAATGCCTGCTTCAGCATTTTTCCAACTTTAACTTTGTGTTAAATTATCAACATAAAGTCAATTTTACTTAAAATCATCTTTCAAAAACATATTTTCATAATATAATTTTTCTTAAAAAACAGATAAAAACACAAACGAAGCAATGGGAAAAACCTTCGTAGAAGCCCTTTAAATAAGGGTTTTTGAAGTTTGGCAAGCATTTTGCAAAATAAATCAAGTCTGATTGAAAAATCGGATAAGAAAGTAAATAGTAAAATTAAAAAATAAAATTATGAAGAAGTTATTTCTAGGGTTGGCAGTTGCTGCTGGCATGATGACGTTTGCTCAGGAAACAAAAACAGTAAGCACAGAACCAATCAAACAAGAAAAACAGCCTATCAGATTCGGTATTAAAGCAGGAGGAAACTCATCGTATTTCAGTGAGCAGAAATTAAGCCTTAACAACCAGAAAATAGGTTTCCATGCCGGAGTTTTAGTTAACATTCCACTTTCTCAGAAATTCAGCTTGCAGCCGGAAGTTTTATACAACCAGTTAGGAGCAAAAAGTGTGATCTCATCTACGGATGTAACTACTGGAGATACCAACATTAAAACGAAAAGCGATTATAAAACTACCATGAACTATATTTCAGTTCCTTTAATGGTACAAATGAGACCTACAGAGAAATTTTATGTAGAAGCGGGTCCTGAATTCAGTTATTTCATTAACGGAAAGAATTCCGGAAACAGTACTATTTCTACGACTACAGGAGGGGTTACAACTTCTCAATCTGTGTCTAACTCTGAAGACATCAATAAAGATAACGTTAACAAGTTTAATTTAGGTCTTGGTTTAGGTCTTGGGTATGATATCACTCAAAATATTGGGATCAACGCAAGATATATCAACAGTCTTACGGATATGAGAAACCAGAAACCTGAAGGTACCGAGCCATTGAACCATAGAACGTTCCAATTAGGTCTGAATTATAAATTCTAATAGAAGACAATCAATTATTTAACCTATAGTAAAGTCCGGGCTTTAAAATTTTAAAGTCTGGACTTTCGTTTTTAGGCAAATTATGATTTTAGATATCAGATATTATTGCTGGTGGCTTCGAGTCCCTCAGCCACCACATATTTGTCATTCTTTCAACGCTTCTCAAAGTATTAAACTCTAAAACACTCTGACGCTCAAACCCGTAACTCGTATCCCGGTTATTCAAATATTCGTGGATCATCGCTGATCACTCCATCTATTCCCAGGTCTTTTAATTCTTTTAACCTTTCTTTCGTATTGACGGTCCAGGGAATAACTTTCATGCCCAGGGCATGGCATTCCTGTACAAGTTCTGAAGTAACAAGTGTATGGTCGGGACTGTAAATGGTTGGGGTAAAACTCAGAAATTTCATATCTCCGGCTACGCCATTCAGATGATCAGGATACTGTCTGAATTTCTCCGTAGGTATATTTTCAAAATGAGTCTGCTGCTGTGCCAGTTTTTTATCATCTACTTTTTCCACCAGTAAAGCGGTCATGATCTTAGGATATTCTTTATGAATAATTTCCAGTGTTCTGGGATCAAATGACTGAATAATGACGCGGTCCTGAATTCCTTTTTTTAGAATAATTTTCATCATCAGCGCTACAAATTCTTTTGGCTCGGGATGAAATATCAGGTCAGAAAAAGGGCGTGTTTTGGTTTCTATATTATAGAAAGGTAAAGGTCTTTTCAGTTCACGGGCGTAAGCCTCACATGCATCTATTACCTCTGAGAAAAGAGGTTTCTGGGCTTTTATTTTTTTTTGATCGGGATAGTTAGTGAGTTTCTTTAAGCCTACATCAAATGTTTGAATCTTTGCATAAGGCATGTCATAAATTTTATAGTAAAAACCGGAATCTTTGGGAATATAAGTGCCATCCGGCCTTGTTACCAGCTCAGGAGAAAGGAAAGCGTCATGGGAAAGAATTACTTTTTTATCTTTCGTGATCGCCAGATCCATTTCCAACGTTGTGATATTCATTTTTAAGGCATTCTTCATGGCCGGAACTGTATTCTCGGGATATAAAGACTTTCCTCCGCGGTGTGCCTGTTTATCGAAAGACTGGGAGAAATATAAGTGGGAATAGATCAGAAGAATACCGGTTAAAAATAAGTTTTTCATAAGAAGCTTTAATAGTATAAAATTAAAACTTGCTTTTATATTGTATGATACAGGAATATTAAACTTTTGATACATTTATAAAAACAAAAGAGCCAGATATACAAACCTGGCTCTTTTATTTATTTCAAATTGACAAACGTTAATTGAACAATTCTGCCTCCTCTCCTTTTCCTACCGGATATTCTTCTGTAAAGCATCCGAAACAGTGATTGGAAGATCCTAAAATTTCTTTCAGGCTGTCTGTACTTAAAAACTCCAGTGAATCTACTCCTAAGTAATCTTTAAGCTGTTCTGTGGTCATGTTGGCTGAAATCAGATCATCTTTTGAGGGAGTATCTATTCCTAAGTAGCATGGGGCAATAATAGGTGGAGAAACACTTCTGAAATGGATCTCTTTTACGCCTGCATCTTTCAGGATTTTAACCAGTCTCTTGGAAGTTGTTCCTCTTACAATAGAATCGTCTATGATCACTACTCTCTTATCTTTGATCTCAGAAATAATAGGATTAAGCTTAAGATTCACCACCCTTTCCCTCATCTCCTGTGTCGGCACAATGAAACTTCTTCCGATGTATCTGTTTTTAATAAGAACCGGACGGAAAGGTATTCCTGAAGCCTTGGAAAAGCCAATAGCTGCCGGAACTCCCGAATCGGGAACTCCAATGACTACATCAGCTTCTACCGGGGCCTGTTCCCAGATCTTTTCGCCGGATTTCTCTCTGATCTCGTATACATTGATATTTTCTAAAGTAGAGTCAGGTCTTGCGAAATAGATATATTCAAAAGAACAAATCCTTTGCTTGCCTCTCGCCTCATTGACCATGTAAGAATTAAGCTTACCCGGTTCATTTTCATTCGTATAAATGATCTCTCCCGGAAGAATATCACGTACATACTGGGCGCCTACAGCGTCCAATGCAACAGATTCGGAAGCCACTACATAAGTTTTTTCGTCAACAGCTCCTAAAACCAGCGGACGGATCCCGTTGAAATCCCTGAAAGCAAAGAATTTATTTCTCGTCATTCCCACTACGGAATATGCGCCTTCAATTTTCTCCATGGTCGCTTTAATGGCTCCACGAAGTCCTAAATCAAGATTTTTCTGAATCAATCTTAAAATTACCTCAGAATCGGATGTTGCTCTGAAAACTACACCTTCAGCTTCCAATTCGGCTTTTAATTCTTTTGCATTGGTAAGGTTACCGTTATGCGCTATAGAAAGAATAATCTGGTCATATTCGTTTTTCGCGAAAAATGGCTGGAAATTATACTTCTTTTTGTCTCCTGCAGTGGTATAACGGGTATGTCCGATTGCAGAATTTCCCATAAAAGTTTCAGGATCCTGGATCTCTTTATAAACATCCAAAACCAAACCTTCATCTTTCATATTGGTGATTTTTCCGTCTTTCAAAACAGAAATACCGCATGCTTCCTGGCCTCTGTGCTGTAAAGCAAAAAGCCCGAACTGTGAAAGAGAAAACGTGTCCAAATCGTTATCAGAATACATTCCGAAGATACCGCACTCCTCATTGGGAGCATCCAGCCTTTCTTCTTCCTGCGTTCTGAAAAGATTTCTTCCGTAGGTTTGAGTTTCAAACTGTTTTAAATATTCACTTTTATGAATGTCTAAACTTTTCATTTCTATTTTTTCTAAATTAGAAGTTAGATATTAGATGTTAGAAATTAGTCTAAGTTAACTTCAATTATAATTTTAAACTTGTCTTTAATGAATAAATCATTTTCTGTATCTCAGCTAAAAGTTCTTTTAAGGGAAGAATTTTAGTTTCAGAAATAAAATTTAAATCTATTAATAGCTGTAACTGAGTTTGCAATTCATAGGTTGAACCAAACGCAATTCCAAGAAATTGATAAATTCATTCTTATTATTCCTTCCTGCTCCTTCCGCAATATTAGAAGGGATTGAAACAGCACATCTTCTAATTTGAGATAATAAGCCAAATCTTTCTTCGTTTGGTAATTCTGCAGTCACCAAATAAACTTCTTTTACCAAAGCCATTGATTTACTCCAAACTTTAAGGTCTTCTATCCTGTGCGATTCCATACTAACCTCTAATATCTAACTTCTAACTTCTAAACTTTACTTATTCAGTAAAGTTTTCAGTCTGTTGTAGATTTCTACGTAAGCCTCAGTAACTTCTCCTAAGTCTCTTCTGAATCTGTCTTTATCCAGCTTTTTCATAGTGTCTTTGTCCCAAAGTCTGCATGTGTCAGGAGAAATTTCGTCTGCAAGGATGATCTCTCCGTCTGCTGTTTTTCCTAATTCAATTTTGAAATCAACCAGGATGATGTTCATTTTATCAAAAAGATCGATCAGAATTTCATTGATATCAGAAGTAAGCTCATACATCTCATCAAGCTCTTCATACGTTGCTGCTCCTAAGAAAACGGCATGGTGATCGTTGATAAGCGGATCTCCCAATTCGTCTTTTTTGTAGCAGATATCGAAAATGGTAACCGGAGATTTAATTCCTTCTTCCACTCCCAGTCTTTGAGCCATGCTTCCTGCAGAGTAGTTTCTTACCACCATTTCCAATGGAATGATGGATACTTTTTTTACCAGCTGCTCTCTTTCGTTCAATTGTTTAATGAAATGAGTTTTAACCCCTTTTTCATTTAAGTATTCAAAAATAAGAGTAGTGATCGCATTGTTCATTTCACCTTTCAAATCAACAGACCCTCTTTTTTGAGCATTAAATGCTGTAGCGTCGTCTTTAAAACGTACCACTACTTCATTAGGATTATCGGTAGCAAATACTTGTTTTGCTTTACCTTCGTACAACATTTCTTTCTTTTCCATTTCTAAATTCGTATTAGTTAGATTTATTTTATATTACTTAATTAAAATTCCTGTTAAAACAGCCAATCCAAAACTCAGCAATGTACCAATGAGTACATATTCCGTCAGTTTTCTCTGTTTGGCCTGTGCCAGATCACTGAATCTGAAAACAGATTTGGCGGCGACCATAAACCCTACGCCTTCCCAATGGTTCACCATAATAAAAGTGAAAACCAGAAGACGCTCAAGGATTCCTATATATTTCCCTGCACTCGAGAGAGATTCGGTCTGTATACTGCTTTGTGCTTCCGGGGCCGGAGTCCAGGAAGACAATAATATTTTAATAAAAATTGAAGCCGGTGTTGTCAGAAATAAGGCAGCCATCAATACTTTCAGAAATTGCTGATTCTGCAGAAAATCAAAACTGAATTCTTTGAAATAAAAAGAGATCCCGGCAATGACAAGAATATGCAGCAACTGGTCAATGAAGAACCATCTTTTCTTATTCTTTACAGTCTGAAAAATAAGTTTTGAGGCATCAATTATAAAATGGGTGATCCCGACAAGCAATGAAACCCACCAAAGATCTGTATTCCAGAGAAAAACAAAGCTTAAAACAGTATGAATCAGAACATGAAGATACAGATACGGGCTTTTCAGCTTACGGCGTTCCTTATCTGCAACCCAGGAATTTGGCTGAAGAATAAAATCTCCGAGTAAATGTGCCAATATGAGTTGAGTAAAGATCATGCTTACAGTTCTGAGATTTTCTTTCTAAAATATTGATTAGTTTCTACGATCAGTTCGTAGTTGGCGCGTTTCAGTCTCTGGCTTACCGAGGACTGTGAAATAGCAAACTTTCTGGCGAGATCTTCCTGTGTGATATCCTGGTTCATGATCATTTCATGAATGATCTCTGCCGTAGCTACGGTCCAGTTGTCGAAATCTTTTGAAGACCATTTCAGAAGGATATTCAGATCCCTGTCTACGGCTTCGTTTGAGGTTTTTATAGAAACGGTGTGGCCGTCACTTTTAAGGTCGTTCAGCAGTCTTCCGGAATGTACATATGCCGTTCCGTTGGATTCGGTGATCTTCTCAGAGGAAAAGTTCTCTTCACCAATTCCTATGGCAATCCGTACATCTAAATTTTCCTGGCTTCTTATAAGAGACTTAATGGCTAGAAAACGCCAGAACACTTCATCAATACTACACTTGAACTGAAACTCGTCTCCTCTGTAGATTTCCCATGCGAGCGGTGAACTTCCCCAGTTTTCCAGGAGATTCTTGAGTCTGGTAATCCAAACTTCTGTGTCTGCATGCTGTGAATTTATAATATCACCGGTTATGACCGCTATCATTGTGCAAATATAAGCATAATTACTTATAAATAAAAAATATAAGCAGAAACCCTTATAGATATTGATTATTAGTGAATCTGCTTATATCAATGATGCTTTAAACAGCAACTTTAATCCGTATATTCTATGTCATTGCGAGCACAGCGAAGCAATCTCATAGAAATATTTTTCAACTGTATTTAATAAGAAGACTGCTTCGCTGCACTCGCATGACGGGTGAATTTTTTATTTTTTAATGAACTGATACGCCTTATCATCAAGTTTTAAGAAATATAATCCTGCTGAAAGGTGCTGTACGGAAATATTTTTCTTTGTTCTGAACGGATCATTTTCTGTATAAATCACTTTTCCTGAAAGATCCAATACCTGCGCCGTTTTAATATCCTGAGTTTCTCCGCTTACGAAAAGATGATCATTAACAGGATTCGGGTAGATTTTAAACTCTTTGTTTGAAGCAGTCAGATCAATTGCAGATAAGGTTCCACCTAGATTCTGACAGTAATTAACAGGATAAGAATCCCATTCACCAACAGTGAAGGTAGTTGTGGGCTGGTTTACCGTAGCCTTTCTGTAAAGAGAAATATCTCCGTATGAATTACTTACAAACTTACTTCCTATAGCATCAACTGTTGTCGATTTATAAGCCAGCTCTACATATTGGGTACCTGCAAAAGTTAAGGCATCACCTGCTGTAAGAAAATGTGCATCATTATTGGTATAACATGATAATGCAGATTTAGGATTCAGAATAACGAAATTTTGATTGTTGGGTATTTTTCCTTCAAGTTCAAAACTGTTACCATAATAATAAGAATCATATACACTATTGTAGTATTGCACTCTTATGCTGTAATGGTTTAAATCTACTTCATGACCGGTTCTGTTTACAATTTCCAGAGCTTTGTTATTCCCTGTTCCTTCTATATATTTAACGATAAAGAGATCTTTAGAATTGGTGTCTGCGGCTGATGTGGATACCGTAATTAAATTACTGTCAGAAGATTGCAGATAACCCTGGTCATAAGCTTTTACCGTAAATGAATAAGAAGTAGAAGGCGTCAGATGATCAATAACTATAGACGTAGATTTTGTAGTGGCTACAAGAAGGCCATTCTGATAAATATTATATCCGATAACATCTGAACTCGTACTTGGTGACCATGCTAAATGGGTATAGTAAGCTCCGGATTGAATGGAGTTCAAATTTAAAGGGGCCTGGGGCGTAATAGCGTCAGGTGTCTGCAACCAAATAGAATTCACCCATTGTGGGTTATCAATAAAAGGATTTCTGTTTTTCTGAATGGTATAAATGGCATTATTCCGGTCTGTTTCCCTTTGAGATACAGGATCCTGGAGATGCCATTGAACAAGCATCGAAATATAAGCAGGGTCAAAAGCCCGTTCTGCAGTTCCATCAAAAGGAGATCGGTCTATCGCGGGGTTAATATTCGTTGAGTAATTAAATGAAGGCAGCTTATTTTCATATCTTACCGCAAAATAAAGCAGCATTCTTGCAATATCTCCTTTGAATTCATCCACAGGCTCATAAACCCTGTTTGTATAAATGTAACCGGGAATAGCGCTATTGGCAATTTTGGATGAGTTTGTAAATGTATAATGAACCGTGGAATTCCCAACACCATAAGGATAATTATTTCTAAGCTGATTGATTCTTGCATCGGTAGGGATCACAAAATGCAAATCTGAATACATCGGATAATTACTGTTAAATGTACTTTGCGGCACAACATGTTCCCTGTTGTAGCCTAATCCTTCAGTACCTGAAGTACTTATTAAGTTTGCCGATGTATACTCATAAGCATCAGGCCCGGTAGGGATCTCCGAATAAATATCCAGTAGAACGGTCGTATTAGACGGTCCATGATCATAATATTTATCTAAATCTGTCTGATTATACAGATTAGGTAAATCACCATAATGCCAGTTAATATTCTTCTCAGAAGTAATATCATGCAGCTTAGACTTCAGTGCATAGCCTGTAAGTCCGGTTGTTCCGTCGTAATATCCTGCCGGAGCCTGGGCAGAAAAAAATGACGAGATTAGAATAATAGGTAGTAAAACTTTTTTCATTCCTTAAAAATTGGGTGGCTAAAATAGTAAATTAGAACCCTTAAAGTTCTGAAAATTTTATTAAGAAATCATTAATTATAAAAATATAAAAAATTGATTATTAAAAAATTGCGTGTACAGTCTTATGAGCTAAATAATTATTTTTGGCTTTCCGTCAATTTAATTATCTTTGGGAACTAACTATTTTATCTATATGAACACAGAGACTATTGACAACATTAAAATGATAGCAGAAACGGCAAGAGAGTTTGCTGAGAAAAATATCAGACCGAATATTATGGAATGGGACGAGAGCCAGACATTTCCGAAAGACTTATTTCACCAGTTAGGAGAAATGGGATTTATGGGGATTGTTGTTCCTGAGCAGTATGGAGGTTCCGGTTTAGGTTATCATGAATATGTTACTATTCTGGATGAGATCTCTCAGGTAGACCCGTCTATTGGCCTTTCTGTGGCTGCACATAATTCACTTTGTACCAATCATATCTATGAGTTTGGAAATGAAGAGCAGAGAAACAAATGGCTTCCGCAGCTTGCTTCAGGAAAAGTAATTGGAGCATGGGGATTAACAGAGCATAACACAGGTTCTGATTCAGGAGGTATGTCTACTACTGCTGTAAAAGATGGTGATGACTGGATCATCAACGGTGCTAAGAACTTCATCACTCACGCTATTTCGGGAGATATTGCTGTAGCAATGACAAGAACAGGTGAAATAGGAGCCAAAAACAACTCTACTGCTTTCGTGTTAGAAAAAGGAATGCCAGGTTTTTCTTCAGGAAAGAAAGAAAACAAGCTGGGAATGCGTGCTTCGGAGACCGCTGAGCTTATCTTTGACAGTGTTCGTGTACCGGATTCGCACCGTTTAGGAGAAGTAGGTGAAGGATTCAAGCAGGCTATGAAAATTCTGGACGGAGGTAGAATTTCTATCGCAGCTTTAAGTTTAGGAACAGCAAGAGGAGCTTATAAAGCGGCTTTAAAATATGCTAAAGAAAGACATCAGTTCGGAAAAGCAATCGCTGAATTCCAGGCTATCAATTTTATGCTGGCTGATATGGCTACTGAAATTGATGCTGCAGAACTTTTGATCCAGAGAGCCTCAACACTGAAAAATGCCAAGCAAAAGATGACCAAAGAAGGAGCAATGGCAAAATTGTATGCTTCCGAAGCTTGTGTGAGAATTTCTAACAATGCGGTTCAGATTTTCGGAGGTTACGGATATACAAAAGACTTCCCTGCTGAAAAATTCTACAGAGACTCTAAATTATGCACCATTGGTGAAGGAACCTCAGAGATCCAGAGAATGGTCATCGGAAGAGACATTACAAAATAATTTTAAAATCACACAAATGATTAAGCAGGCTCTTTTAGGTGAATTTCTGCATGAAGCAGAAAACACGAGAAAAATTTTAAAAGCAATTCCTGACACTGCCTTAAACTGGCAGCCGTCTGAGAAAAACTGGACAACAGGACAGCTTGCTTCCCATATTGCTGAAGTGTATAATTGGTATGAATCTACCTTTAATCAGGATGTTTTCGATATGGGAACCTACCAGTATGATAAGGGAGATATTTCTAAAGCCGATAATATTGTGGCAAAATTCGAAGAAAATGTTGCCAGAGCTCAGAAAGTTTTGGAAAATTCTGATGAAAGCACTTATTTTAATGAGTGGAGAATGGAAATGAACGGAAATGTTATTTTCCCTCCCGCTCAGAAAATACAGGTAATCAGAGGGTTTTTGTATAATCATCTGTATCATCACAGAGGAGAACTTGTGGTTTACCTAAGATCAACAGGAAACAAAGTTCCGGGACTTTACGGACCTACTGCTGATGATAAAATGTAATTGAGAATTATTATATCAATAACTGAATAGCATACGTATTTTACGTATGCTATTTTCTTTTTTTGAGATAATATATTTTCAATGTATCGCATAATAATTTAAACACATATTCAAAAATTTTCTTAAATAGTTTTGATTTTCATAACATATTTTTTATTAGCTTTGATATTCCACAATCAAAATAATTAATTTATGAAAAAAAAATTATCCATGATTGGAATGCTACTCATTACGGGCATTTCTTTCGCGCAGACTGACCGTCTCTGGAGTGAAGGTTCAAAAAAAGCACCTTCAGAAATTTTTGAAAACAAAACCTCAATTAACAATCCGAAAATCTATAGTTTAGATTTCGAAGGATTAAAAAATGCTCTCGCCAGAGCTCCCAAAAGACTGGCTCCGGGAGAAAAGTCAGAAATTATCATTTCTTTTCCTAATTCTGAAGGAAAGATGGAAAATTTTAAAGTGAGAGAAAATTCAAACTTTGACCCTCAGCTTGCCGCGAAATATCCGGATATTAAATCTTACGTAGGTGAAGGTCTCACCGATTCCAACTCAACAGTGTATTTCAGTATTTCTTCGCTTGGTCTTTCCTCTATGGAGATCTATGGCGACAAATCTGCCGTTTTTATTGAGCCTTATGCCAAAGATCTTTCTTCGTATGTAGTCTACAGAAAGTCTGACAAAAAAGATGATCTCAATAAATTCGAATGTACCGTTATCGATGTGGCGCAAAAAGGAGTGTCCAATACCCTTGCTGCAAGACCGAACGCAGATGATGCCAAACTGAGAACATTCAGACTTGCTCTTTCAACTACCGGAGAATACACTACTTATTTTGGAGGAACTAAAGCAAATGCTCTTGCTGCCATTAATAACACAATGACCCGTGTAAATGGAGTTTTTGAAAAAGATTTTGCCGCAAGAATGGTTCTTATTTCCAACAATGATGCTGTCATTTATACCAACGCCTCTACAGACCCCTATTCTGCGGCATCAGGAATGAGCAGCTGGAATTCCCAGCTTCAAAGTACACTGACCTCTGTGATCGGAGAAGCCAATTATGATGTAGGGCATTTATTCGGAGCTTCCGGAGGAGGCGGAAATGCAGGCTGTATCGGCTGTATCTGTACAAACGGTTCAAAAGGAAGCGGGTACACTTCTCCGGCAGATGCTATTCCTTCAGGTGATAATTTTGACATTGATTATGTAGCCCACGAATTGGGACATCAGTTCGGAGGTAATCATACTTTCTCTCACGGTAACGAAGGCACTGGCGTAAATATGGAGCCTGGCTCAGGATCAACTATTATGGGTTATGCAGGAATTACCGGTCAGGACGTGCAGCCGCATTCGGATGCCTTTTTCCATGCTGTAAGTATCCAGCAGATCACCAATAATATCAAAGCTAAAACATGCCCGGTAAGTACAGCAACAGGAAATGCTATTCCTACAGCGAATGCCGGTCTTGATTATACTATTCCGAAAGGCACACCATTCGTGCTTACAGGAACGGGAACCGATGCTAACGGAGATTCATTAACTTACATTTGGGAACAGATGGATAATGCATCATCATCCCAAACCGGAGCCAGCTCTGCAGCGAGTGCTACCAAAGCATCAGGGCCTACTTTCAGATCATGGACCCCTACGGCTTCTCCAACGAGGTATTTTCCAAGAATGGCATCCATCTTAACAGGAGGTACCACTACTGCAGGTTCAGAAATTACAGTGGAAGCATTATCCAATGTAGCAAGATCTTTAAATTTCAGATTTACTGTTCGTGATAACAGAGCCGGAGGTTCAGGAAATAATTCTGATGATGCTCTGATCACTGTAAATGGAACGGCAGGACCTTTCAGTGTTTCATCACAGAATTCAGCGACTACTTATTCAGGAGGAAGCTCACAAACCGTTACATGGAATGTAGCAGGAACAACAGCCAACGGAGTGAATGCTGCCAACGTAGATATCTTATGGTCAACAGACAGCGGGAATACCTGGACTACCCTTCTTGCCGGAACTCCGAACGACGGAACCCAGGCGGTAACCATTCCGAATTCATCTACCACAACGGGAAGAATTATGGTAAAAGGGTCAAACCATATTTTCTTCGATGTAAATAACGCGAATATCACTGTAAATGCAGGTTCAGGAGGAACAGATACGGTAGCACCTACAGCTCCTACCCTTGCAGCTTCAGGAACTACTTCTACTACAACCAATCTTTCATGGAGCGGAGCAACAGATAATGTAGCGGTTACAGGTTACGATGTTTATCAAGGTGCTTCACTGATCGGCTCTACAGCATCTACAACCTATACGGTAACAAGCTTAACGCCTTCTACAACGTACAGCTTTAGTGTTAAATCTAAAGATGCAGCAGGAAATGTATCGCCTTCAAGCAATACAGTAAGTGTTACAACACTTTCCGGAGGTACGGTGACTTACTGTACAGCTTCTGCAACGAATACAGCAGATGAAAGAATCGGAAATGTGAAATTTGGAACCATTAACAATACGTCAACCGGAACTGCAGGATATGAAAACTTCACTTCTGTTTCTACCAATGTAACAAGAGGAAGTGCTTATACCATCTCAGTAACTCCAACATGGACATCAACGGTTTACAGCGAAGCTTATGCAGTGTATATCGATTATAACGGCGACGGTGACTTTACAGACAGCGGAGAATTAGCATGGTCTAAAGCAGGCTCTACCACTACTCCTGCAACAGGAAGTATTACTATTCCTGCAACTGCTGCAATAGGTTCTACAAGAATGAGAGTCATGATGAAATACAGCTCTGCACCTACTTCTTCATGTGGATCTTATACTTACGGCCAGGTTGAAGACTATACTCTTAATATCGTTTCTTCAGGAAGAGGAGAACTTCTTGACACCAAAGATCTGATCACTGATATCAGAGTGTATCCAAACCCTGTAAAAGATATATTACATATTTCAAATACAACATCAGAGGATTATAAGATCTTCGATATGGGTGGAAAACTAATCAATTCAGGAAAACTGGAAAGAGGCAGTGCGAATGTAAGCGGACTTATTAAAGGAGCTTATATGATCCAGGTTGGAGAAGCTGCCAAGAGATTCATTAAAAATTAATAACCATTATTAAGTAAACACTATGAAGACTGCCTTACCGGCAGTCTTTTTTTATTGGAAATAATCATCGATTCCTGATTGTTTATGCTCTAATGATATTTATACTAAATGTAATTAGATTATTTATTTTATGATCAAATCAATTCATAATGTTTTATTGTTAAAAAATTAATTAATATTTAAAATTTTTGCTTTAAATTTATCACTCAAATTATTCTTTCATTGTATCGTTGCCCTAATCAGTATTGGAAATAAATCCGGGACAGGATTCTTGGCTGATGGTGATACAATTGATTCTCTTTCTCAAGAATACCACGTCTACACTGTCAAGCCATGTCAGGTTACAGAAATATCTTTCCATATCAGCAGAAAAGACAGTCTTATCTCATGCCATAAATTATATAAAAAAATAACAGAATTTCTGCACTATTAAAAACTAAACCATTAAACTTTTATTATGAAACATTTATTTAAGTACATCTTTTTTCTCACAACTGTTTTATTTTCAGCATCATGCAGCTCGGATAATGATGAGATTGATAACCCAACGGGAGCCGTTACTCACGTATTCTATAAAAATGCGGATGAGTTTGCTTTAACCTATGACACAGCCGGAACCGTAAGCCAGGCCATCAGAAACCAGGCGTTTGACTTATATAAACTGGGGAAATGGAGCGAACTGGAAGCTCTCTTTAATGCGAATAATCTCAACGGCGGCTGGCCGCCTGCTAACGGTGGATATAATATCGTTGATGATGTTCCGTTTCAGGCGGGGCAAAAATTCGACCGATATAGCGGGGCCATCGGGAATTATGACGGAAATGGGAATCCAACTTTAGGAGGAAGTTTCACCAGTCCGATAATCAACGGATATGTTTATACTTTTTCACAAAGAGCTTTAAACCAGCCTGAAAACAAATATGATTTCTATTATGAAATAGATGTTCTGAATAATTTATTACCTTTCAAGTCTCAAACGGCTGATGTAATTCCATGGTTTAATCAGATGGGCGGTGGAAAACAGACGATGTGGAAAATTCCGATTGATGTGGCAACAGGGTATCAGAAAACATGGAATAAACTGGCACAGGAAGGCTATGTGAAAATCACCATCAAAAAAAGCCCAAGCGGAAAGTACAATAACCTGGTAGGAACCGTTATTCAGCAATAATAAACAGATGTATTCAATATCAAAAAAAATTAAAATCAGCAAGCAGGCCTCTATTGTCAAGAATCATTTCATCAATGATGAAATAATCCCGTCTGCTGCAACAAAATTCACCTGCTGCGATTGCGGCCATCAAAATACCATTGAAATTTTCCCGTATGAAACCGGATTTCCGATCTTCCAGATCTATAATGAAGATAAAGTTTTATCCAAAAATGAATTATTAAAAAACAAAATTGTTACCGAAACTTCACAAAGAATGGCCCATTTTGGAGATGTAACGGTACATGATTTACCGACCTTATATTTTGGTGCCGATTGCCGGGTTTGTCATTCAAAATATATCTGTGTATTCAGCTATGGCGAAAAACAACCGGGCCTGACAGTCTTAAATATCTCAGGCATCTGGAAATATGAGGAGTTGGAATAATATTTTCTTACCGTTTTTAAGATCAATCAGAAAGATTTAAAGAATAAAACAATCCACAGATTAATCTGTGGATTGTTAGTGAAAACATGTTTGCAGCCAACGATTATTTAACTTTTTATCAGAACAGATATCTAATGGGTATTACAAATTTTCCAAAATCGTTTTCTATCTTTGCGGTAAATAATAAAATTCATGGATAAAATTGACAGTCTGAACCAAGTAGCAGAATTCCACACCACTTTTAAAGCCCCTATTTTAGATACACCACAAATTCCTTCCCAGGAAAGATGCAACCTCAGAGTTGAACTTCTTCAGGAAGAATTAAATGAATTAAAGCAGGCTATTGCTGATAATGATATTGTAGAAATAGCTGATGCCCTTTGTGATCTTCAATATGTTTTAAGCGGAGCTGTACTGGAATTCGGACTTGGCAATAAATTTGTAGAGCTATTCAACGAGGTACAGCGTTCCAATATGTCCAAAGCATGCGATACTGCAGAGCAGGCAGAGGAAACTGTAGCATTTTATAAAGAAAAAGAGGTAGAATCTTTTTATGAAAAATCAGGAGAGAAGTTTAACGTCTACAGAAAAGCAGATCATAAAGTTCTTAAGAATAAATACTACTCCCCTGCAGATTTAAAAACAATTATCGAAAAATAATATGAAAAAATTTATTACCAATATTGTTGCCGTTTCAAGCTTTGTTCTGGCTTCCCAGCAGTTCAGCGCTCAAAAAGTGGTAATGAACCGCGAGGTAGATACTCAGAACGATGGTAAAATGCTTTTGGGGAACCAGTACAAAGAGCAGTTCTTAAAGGCTCCTTATGCAGACTGGTATGTGAAAGAGCATGACGAATATGCTATTGATCAGAAAGCGGTCAGCGAACTAAAGAAAGCTAAGTTCAATACTTATTCTCTTGTTGTTTTTATTGGAACATGGTGTGAAGACAGTCACAGAGATTTTCCAAGACTGATGAAGATTCTTGAGGAATTAAAATATCCGGATAATAAGCTGACCATCATTGCCGTTAACCGCAAGAAGGAATCTCCCACCGGAGACGAGGTCCGTTATAACATCCAGAAAGTTCCCACCATTATTGTTGAGAGATATGGGAAAGAGATCGGAAGGATCATAGAAATGCCTAAAACAGGTTATATTGAAAGAGACCTGGCTGAAATCCTGAAAAAAGACGACAGTTCTGTAATCAAAGAAATTTTTAACAAATAAAATTGAGAAACTACAAAGTAATCATATCATTTGCAGCGGGAATTCTCGTTATGCTGATCCTGTTTTTCGGAATTAAGTCATGCTTTAATCTTAGTGAAAAAACGGAGAAGTCGGATTATTATATCCTGACCAACCAGATTTCCAAGATGAACAAAATGGTGGTCATGGAACAGAATGTATCCAGCATGCAGAAAACCAAGATGGGCTATGAAGTGTTTGGGAAAGAGGTGTCAAACAACAGTATTATTACTTACACTAAAACCAATGCACAGGTTTCTTATGATCTTAATAAGATGAAGATAGAAGTGGATTCTATCAACAAAAAACTCGTTATTACTGAACTTCCTGATGCAGAAATTAGAATTACTCCAAGCGTTGAGATCCAGTCGCTGGACGATTCTTTTTTCAACAGGATCTCTGAAAAAGATATTAAAAATGTGACGCAGAAAGCTAAGGAAACTGCTGCTCAGTCTATTAATCAGAACCAACTGAGAACGGAAGGGCGCAAACAATTAATGGAAAATCTTAATAATATTTTCGTTTTGGCAAAAGCTTTGGATTATACCATAGAAGATGAAACCGGCAAGCTCGGTGTTTTAGGACTCTAAAAATGTAAAGCTATGGATTCAAAAGACAACAAAAAGAAAGAATCTGCCAACAGTGCAGAAACAAAGAAACAGAATCAGGATTTTCAAAATATCCCTGCTTCATCAGAAAAAAGCAATCCACCTGATATTGATAAAGAAGATATTCAGAAGTCTTCCAAAAACAAATCGGGAAAAACGGACAACACTAAAAAATAAACCAAAAGGTTCTGCTCACTTGAGTGGAACCTTTTTTATTGAAATTTTTTTAACCACAAAAGGCACAAAAGTTTGTTTTTAACACTTTAGTTATTTTAAGGTTAATACATTGCGCATACAAGTACACTTAAGTTATAATGAAATCTTTGATTTTTATGTTTACTTAATATTTTCAGGATATAAAACTTTTGTGACTTTTGTACCTTAAAAGCATCTTTTTTTAATATTAAGCAGATAGCAAACGAAAGATTCCACCCCAATGGGACAGAATCTTTCTAACTAATCTATTATTATGTGAACCATGTATAACTATACTATTGTAGATTTTCCGATCTTGATATTTTCAAAATTATAATAGGATTTCTCAGAATATTTAATGTAGTCTGCAATAAAACTTCCTACCTCACCTGTAGAATAATGCTGCTCAGCATTAAGGTCTACTGTAACATATCTGTTCTCAATAGCATGCTCCACTGCCCTTCTTAACTTATCAGCAGCTTCAGGAAGATCAAGATAATCAAGCATCATGGCTGTGCTCAGGATAGAGGCCACAGGATTGGCAATGCCTTTTCCTTTCGCCTGCGGATAAGAACCATGTATAGGCTCAAACAGCGCATTTTCTTCACCAATAGATGCTGATGGTAAAAGCCCGATAGAACCGCCGATAACGCTGGCTTCATCGGAAATAATATCTCCGAACATATTTTCGGTCAGAATAACATCAAACTGTTTGGGATTCAGGACCAGCTGCATGGCAGCATTGTCAACAAATATATAATCCAGCTGCACATCAGGATATTGAGAGGCAATTTTCTGACAGGTCTTTCTCCAAAGTCTCGAAGTATCCAAAACATTAGCTTTGTCAATTAATGTAAGTTTCTTTTTTCTTTTTTCAGCTTCTTTAAAAGCCATATGGGCAATGGGAATAATATCCTCTGTGCTGTATTGACAGACATCATAGGCATATTTCCCATCCGGATCTGTATATTTTTCACCAAAATAAATACCGCTCACAAGCTCTCTGAAAATCTGAATATCCGTTCCCTCAATAATCTCTCTTTTCAAAGGACTTTTATCAATCAGTGAGGCATAGGTTTTCAAAGGTCTGATATTGGCATACAATCCCAGTTCTTTACGGAGTTTTAACAGCCCTTGCTCGGGACGAATTTTCGCCTCAGGATTGTTGTCGAAAACCGGATCTCCAATCGCTCCAAAAAGAACGGCATCCGAATCTTTGCAGATCTTTAATGTTTCTTCCGGAAGAGGATCGCCAGTTTTAAAAATGGCTTCAGCACCCATTAATCCGTAGGAATACTGAAATTTACATTTAAAGACCTCTGCTACAGCATCCAATACTTTAATACTTTCACTGACCACTTCCGGCCCAATCCCGTCGCCGGGAAGAACTGCTATTTTAAAATAACTGTTGCTCATACTTTTGTGTTTTTAGTTCAAATTGTTTTATCACTTGTTTTTTACTGATTAAAAAATCAATATCGTCATAGCCATTGATGAGGCATATTTTTTTATAAGAATCAAGTTCAAAAGTTTCTGTTTTTCCATTAAAACTGATGGTTTGTCCTTCTACATCTACAGCAATTTCCAAACCAGGATTTTCCGTAATATTTGTTAGAATATCTTTCAAAAACTCTTCAGAAACTTTGACAGGAAGAAGTCCGTTGTTCAGGGCATTTCCTTTAAAAATATCGGCGAAATAGCTGGAGACAATTACTTTAAAGCCATAATCCGTCAAAGACCAGGCGGCATGCTCCCTGCTGCTTCCACACCCGAAATTATTCCCTGCCACTAAGATCTCACCTCTGTATTTAGTATTGTTTAATACAAAATCAGGATTAGGTTCTCCTGTATGGGCATTAAATCTCCAGTCCCTGAACAGATTTTCACCAAATCCTTTTCTGTCGATACTTTTAAGGAATCTGGCAGGAATGATCTGGTCTGTGTCTATATTTTCCGCAGGTAACGGTACGGCAGTTGATTGTATATATGTTAATTTTTGCATGGTATAAGTCTGTTTAGTTTAAGCTTTCAAAAGCTGAAATTCTTCCTTCTATAGCTGCTTTGGCTGCAGTGAGCGGACTGGCCAGGATAGTTCTGGCCCCTTGTCCCTGTCTTCCTTCAAAATTTCTGTTTGAAGTTGAAACACAGTATTCTCCTTCAGGAATTTTATCATCATTCATTGCCAGGCAGGCTGAACAACCGGGCTGGCGGATCTGGAATCCCGCATCGTTGAAAATTTTATCCAACCCTTCTTCATAGATCTGCTTTACAACCTGTTGGGAACCGGGAACAATTAATGCCTGTACATTTTCGGACTTATTTTTCCCTTTAATATACGCTGCTGCTGAACGGAAATCTTCTATTCTTGCATTGGTGCAGCTGCCAATAAATACATGATGTACTTTAATGCCTGAAATTTCCTGTCCGGCTTTGAATCCCATATATTTCAAAGCTTTTTCTTCAGATTCATTCTGAGGAACAGGAATGGTTTCATTGACTGAAATTCCCATCCCCGGGTTGGTTCCGTAAGTAATCATCGGGAAAATATCCGAAGCCTCGAATGTCAGTTCTTTGTCAAAAGCAGCGCCTTCATCCGTTTTTAAAGTTTTCCAATAGGCCAGTTTATCTGTCCATTCTTCTCCTTCAGGCGAAAATGTCTTTCCTTTTACATAGTCAAAAGTGGTTTGATCCGGTGCGATCATTCCGCCCCGGGCTCCCATTTCAATACTCATATTGCATACGGTCATTCTTCCTTCCATCGACATTTCTTCAAAAACATTTCCTGCATATTCACAGAAATATCCTGTTCCCCCATCGGTCCCGATTTTGGAAATAATATAAAGGATGACATCTTTTGCCTGCACATTATCATTGAGTTTGCCATTCACTGTGATCCGCATTGATTTCGGCTTATTGAGCAGCAGGCACTGGCTAGCAAAAACCTGGGCAACCTGGCTGGTGCCTATACCGAAAGCAATAGCACCAAAAGCACCATGGGTAGAGGTATGACTGTCGCCACATACAATACTCATCCCCGGTTGGGTGATTCCCAGTTCCGGAGCTATGATATGGACAATTCCCTGGTACTGATGTCCCAATCCGAATAATTCGATATTATTTTTCTTACAGTTCTCGGTGAGCTGTTCTACCTGGTTTCTGGACAGTTCATCCCTGATAGGCTGTTCCTGGTTGAGGGTCGGAACATTATGATCTGCTGTCGCTACAATCTGCTTCGGTCTGAAAACTTCAAGATTTCTGGCTTCAAGTTCTGCAAAGGCCTGAGGACTGGTTACCTCATGGATCAGATGTTTATCTATATAAATAATTTGAGGTCCGTCGGGAATAGTTTCCACCACGTGGGCATCCCAGACTTTGTCAAAAAGTGTCTTTTTATTGTTGTCCATTTTCAATTTCCTTGATTTTTAAATCAATACTATCCTATTTTTCTGCTGCAAGTTTCCATGATCATATACAGATCATCATTTTTAACTTCTTTCTTCCGGTCGGCGATTTTTAAAAATTCCTGGTACAGAAAGTCAAGTTCATTTTTAGTGATCTCATAACCAATATTTTTGAATCTGTAGGCCAATGCAGAACGTCCGCTTCTCGCTGTAAGAATAATGGATGATGCATTGACACCAACTTCTGCAGGATCTATAATTTCATAGGTTTCACGGTTTTTAATAACCCCATCCTGATGGATTCCTGAGCTGTGCGCAAAAGCGTTGGCACCTACAATAGCTTTATTCGGCTGTACGGGCATTCCCATCAAATCTGAAACCATTAGGCTCATTTCATTAAGCATTGTTGAATTGATATCTGTATGGAAATTCAGGTCCTTATGCTGTTTTAAAATCATGACCACTTCCTCTAAAGCCGTATTTCCGGCTCTTTCTCCCAAACCGTTGATTGTACATTCAATCTGGCGGGCCCCGTTGATGACTCCGGCAATTGAATTGGCTGTAGCAAGGCCTAAATCGTTGTGACAATGGCACGACAGAATTGCTTTTTCAATACCTTTTACATTCTCTTTCAGATATTTTATTTTTTGACCGTATTCTTCGGGAAGACAATACCCTGTTGTATCAGGAATATTCAAAACAGTAGCTCCCGCCTTAATTACTTCTTCACAGACTCTTGCCAGGTAGGCATTGTCCGTTCTCCCCGCGTCTTCTGCATAAAATTCTACATCTTCTACATATCTTTTGGCATATTTTACGGCCTCTGAGGCTCTTTCAAGAATATCCTCCCGGTTTGAATTGAATTTATATTTAATATGAGAATCGGAAGTTCCGATCCCTGTATGAATACGGGGTCTTTTTGCATATTTCAATGCTTCGGCAGCCGTATCAATATCTTTTTTATTAGCTCTTGTCAGTCCGCAGACTTTGGCATTTTTTACCAGTTTTGAAATTTCTGAAACAGATTCAAAATCTCCGGGGCTTGAAATCGGAAATCCGGCCTCAATTACGTCAATCCCTAGCTTATCGAGCCTTTCTGCTATAATCAGTTTTTGTTTTGTATTCAGTTTACATCCGGGAACCTGTTCCCCATCCCTCAGCGTCGTATCAAAAATTTCGATTTTTTCGGAATTCATAATGAAGTTTTTTACTTAATTTTGATCAAAACTACTGCTTACAATATTTTTACATTTTCATATGTACTGAAAATTACAATATTCAACAGTTGGCAAAATGATTATATTTACCTAATAATCAAATATTTAAATTTTATAAATTTACAATGGCAGAATTGCAGAAAGATTTTTTGTTTGTACTGATTAAGTCATTAACCACATCTGAAAAGCGTCAGTTCAGGCTGTATGTGAACCGTCTCGGAATTAATGTTGATGCTAAATTTCTGCTCCTTTTTTCGGAACTGGATAAGATGAAGGAATATGATGAGCAGATCATTATTGAGAAAAAAATTTCTACCAAACAGCAGCTTTCCAACCTGAAAGCCCATCTTTATAAGCAGATTCTTGTAAGCCTCCGTATGAATCCAAGTCATCAGAACTACAGGATACAACTCCGGGAACAGCTGGATTTTGCAAATATTCTATATCAAAAAGGGCTTTATAAACAGGCTTTGAAAATATTGGATAAAACTAAACAGTCTGCCCTGGAACTGGATGAGAAAAGTATTGCTTCAGAAATTATTGATCTTGAAAAAGTAATTGAATCACAGTTTATTACAAGAAGTATTGAAGGACGTGCGGATGAATTGATCAAACAGTCTACAGAAATCAGCAAGCAGAATCATTATGCAACGGAACTTTCTAATCTGTCGCTGAAATTATACAGTGAAATGCTGACGCACGGGTATGTGAAAAATGATACGGACAGGGAAAAAGTATTGAATCTTTTCAATGAGCAAATTCAGAATATAAAACTTCAAAAACTGAATTTTACAGAGAAATTGTGGTATTTTAAAGCCCACGTCTGGAAAAACCAATTGCTGCAGGACTATAAATATACCCTGAAATATGCCCATCAGTGGGTCGATCTTTTTCACAAAAACCCGGAGATGATCATCAGCCATCCGGTTTGGTACATCAAAGGAAACACTTATCTGCTGAAGATTTTATTCCTGTACGGAAATATAGATATTCTGGAAGAGCATTTTGAGAATTTCAATACCATGGTTAATTCTCAGAATTTTACCCAGAATGAGAATCTGCAGGCTTTAATTTTTCTGACCCATTACAATACTTTAATGAATATTCATTTTGTAAAAGGTGAGTTTTTTACCGGAACAAAACTGATTCCTGAAATTGAACTGAAGATGGAGAGGCTCAGGGAAAAGATTGATGAACATCACTTTATGATCCTCTATCTGAAGATGGCCGCGATGTTTTTCGGAAGCAAAAAGTTTAAAAAATCTATTGAATATGCCATGAAGGTTGTCGAGTGTAAAGGAAATGTCCAGGAGGATCTTCTTTTCCATACCCGCATCCTTATCCTGATGGCCAAATATGAATCCGGAAATGATGAAGATTATGATGAATTTATCAATTCCACTTTAAAATTTGCCCGTAAAATGAAAAAACCGGAAGCGTTTCATTTTGAAAGCATTCAGTTCTTTAAAAACATTAACAATATGGTTTTAAACAAGCAGCAGGAATCATTCAAAGCTTTTGATGAAATACTGGAAGAATTTTCCAAGAACGAATATTACAGAAGGTCCTTACTGTATATTGATATTCATGGCTGGGTAAAATCAAAGATAAAAAATGTGGATGTCATAGAGATTATCAAGCAGAAAGTAAGGTATAAAAGAAAGAATTAAAATCCGGTTGGGGGCTTAGGAAACTTCAGTCACCAATGGTTTTTTCGTGCTTTTGATCAAGATTTCATTCGTTGATTATTGTAGATGTTGGCTTCGGGAGCCTCAGCCAACATGATGTGATCCTTCATTGAATATTTCAACGAATAACTGAAATTGGTGGCTGAGGAACCCGAAGCCGCCATATTTCTATATTCTTTCTATAAAATCCAATGCATTTTTATAACTGATTTTTTCCATGATTTCAGAAGAGAAATCCTTTTCAATTCTATTATTGATAGAATTAAAAGCGGATGCATCGTCATATCCTTCAAAGAAAAAAGGAAAACGGGATTTATCCGGATGGTCTTTACAATAGAAGAAGTCTGCACCGTAGGCAATGGCATCTTCTGCTCCTAAATCAAGTCCATACTGAATATGTTCATACAATTTTTCAGGATTTGTTTCATGAACGCAATTTCGGATAAAATTAAGTCCGATCAGGCCTTTTCTCTTAATTATTTCTTGTGCCAGTTCGTCCGGAAGGTTTCTGTTTTTATCCTGAATATTGCGGTAGTTGGAGTGGCTTGCCAGAATAGGAATACTATAGTTCTTTTGGTCAATATAATTGAGGATACCGTAGGCCAACTGGTCGCTTGTATGGGAGAAATCGATGGCGATTTTTTTGTCAGCGATATAATCAATCAGGATTTTTCCATCCTCTTTCAATCCTGCTTCAGAATTATTCCCGCCGCCAAAACGGTTTTCGGTATGGTGGGTAATTCCCAGATAAAGAATTTTCTGGGTCTTCTCGATAATTGTTTCCAGATTTCTAAACCCGGATTCCAAAGTATCCTCTTCTCCGCAAAAGCCGGATGCATTCTCAATAGATGCAATAACTCCCACCCTGTTTTCATTCTCAGGATTTTTATAGTTTTCACTGTTAAATAAGAAAAAGTTTTCATTTTTCAACAGATTAGAAAACAGTTCACTCTGCCTGGCTCCATAGACTGTACTATTAGCTTCTGTAGCTGAATAAATGGCCATTACCTGGAGTTTAACATTGCCTTTTTGTAAATAAGGAAGCGAGCAACCCAATTCTTTATCATCAATTGTTGAACCCGCTTTTAATAAATAGCATAACAAGTCGCAGTGCAGGTCAATAGTAAAGTTTTTCATATCATCGTACATATTATCATTTCTTTTTCTTTGGTTTGCTATAAATTTACAGCACACAAAACTCATTTCCACAGCGTTATTACTGCAAAATACCGAAAATTCCAGGGTGCTTTTCTATGAAAAATTTAGGTTGAGAATGAGTACATTTAAAATAACGGATCTAAATTTGAAGATTCAACAGCAATTCTTATTTCAAATATACTTTAAAAATAGCATATTATTTAAAAAATGCGTATTTTTGCAACTTAAAATTTCTTAGTAAACAATGATAAAAATTACACTTCCAGACAATAGTGTCAAAGAATTCGAAGGAGAAGTTACTCCTTTAGATGTGGCAAAATCTATAAGCGAGGGATTGGCTAGAAATACCATCTCCGCAGTTGTAAACGGCAAACAAGTAGAAACGACCACACCTATAACCACGGATTCAACGGTACAATTGTTGACATGGAATGATGATCTTGGAAAGAAGGCGTTCTGGCATTCTTCTGCCCACCTGTTGGCGCAGGCTATCCTTGAATTTTATCCTGATGCTAAGCTAACGATAGGACCTGCCATTGAAAGCGGATTCTATTATGATGTGGATTTCGGGGACGAGAGTTTATCTGAAAAGGATTTTGAGAAGATTGAAAAGAAAGTTTTGGAAAACGCCAAGAAAGGTTCAACATTCTCTTTATATCCTGTTTCTAAAGAAGAAGCATTAAAAACATATGCAGATAACCCTTACAAAGTAGAACTTATCTCTAATCTTAATGATGGAGAGATTACTTTTGTAACGCACGATGATTTCACGGATTTATGCCGTGGAGGCCATATTCCCAATACAAGTATTGTAAAAGCTGTTAAGATTTTAAATGCAGCCGGAGCTTACTGGAGAGGAAATGAAAAAAATCCTCAATTAACAAGAGTTTATGGTATTTCTTTCCCAAAACAGAAAGAGCTTACTGAATATCTTGAAAGATTGGAAGAGGCCAAAAGAAGAGACCACAGAAAACTGGGTAAGGAACTTGGCATTTTTGCATTCTCTGAAAAAGTGGGTGCGGGTCTTCCGTTATGGTTGCCAAAAGGTACTGCTTTAAGAAGAAAGCTGGAGAATTTCCTTTCTGATGCTCAGAAAAAAGGAGGTTACGAGTTCGTCATGTCGCCGCATATCGGGTCAAAAGAACTGTATGTAACTTCCGGACACTGGGATAAATATGGTGCAGACAGCTTCCAGCCGATCAAAACTCCAAATGAAGGAGAAGAATTTATGCTGAAGCCTATGAACTGCCCTCACCACTGTGAAATCTACAAAACTTCACAATGGAGCTACAGGGATCTTCCGAAGAGATATGCAGAATTCGGGACCGTTTACAGATATGAGCAGAGCGGAGAGCTTCACGGACTGACCAGAGTTCGTGGATTTACTCAGGATGATGCCCACCTTTTCTGTACTCCGGATCAGCTTTCAGAAGAATTTGAAAAAGTAATTGATTTAACGCTTTATGTGTTCAAATCATTAGGATTTGAAGATTTTGTAACTCAGGTATCCTTAAGAGATCCTGATAACAGAGAAAAATATATCGGTTCCGATGAAAATTGGGAAAAGGCCGAAAACGCAATCATCAATGCCGCAGAGAAAAAAGGTTTGAAAACGATTGTAGAATATGGTGAAGCTGCATTCTACGGTCCGAAACTGGACTTCATGGTAAAAGATGCTTTAGGAAGAAAATGGCAGCTGGGAACTATCCAGGTGGATTATAACTTGCCGGAAAGATTTGATCTTCACTATATCGGAAACGATAATGAGAAGCACAGACCGGTAATGATTCACAGAGCACCATTCGGTTCTATGGAACGTTTTATTGCGATCCTTTTAGAGAATACTGCAGGTGATTTCCCGTTATGGCTAAGCCCTGATCAGTTCATTATTCTGCCGATCAGTGAAAAATATGTAGATTATGCAAAAAAAGTTTCACAATTTTTAGAAAATCACGATATTAGCGGTCTGATTGACGACAGAAATGAGAAGACAGGTAAAAAGATCCGTGATGCAGAATTGAAGAAGATTCCATTCATGCTGGTTGTAGGTGAAAATGAGGAGAATGACGGCACTATTTCTGTAAGAAGACGTGGCGAAGGTGATCTTGGAGTCATGAATATGGAAGATTTTGTTTCTTACTTTAAAAAAGAAGCAACAATCTAAGGAACATTTAAATATTAAAGAATTTAAAGATTGAAAAATTTGAAACGAATATTAATCTTTTTAAATGTTCAATTAAAATTAGTTATTAACCAATAAAATTATAATACAATAGCACAAAGATTTAACAACAGGGGCCCACAGAGACGTCCTGTACAGGAGGACTTACACTTGATCAACGATAAAATTCGTGTGAGAGAGCTTCGTTTAGTGGGCGATAACGTAGAGCCGGGAATTTTTCCAATTGATAAGGCAAGACAGCTTGCCATTGAACAGGAATTAGACTTGGTCGTAATTTCAGATAAGGCCGAACCTTTCATTGCAAGGATATTAGACTATAAAAAGTTTTTATACGAGCAAAAGAAAAAGCAGAAAGAACTTAAAGCCAAGCAAATAAAAGTGGTGGTAAAGGAGATCCGTTTCGGACCTCAGACTGACGACCATGATTATGAATTTAAGAAGAAACATGCTGAAAAATTCCTTGAAGAAGGTTCTAAATTGAAGACTTACGTTTTTTTTAAGGGTCGTTCCATTATCTTTAAAGACCAGGGAGAAATTTTGCTTCTAAAACTTGCTCAGGAATTGGAGCACGTTGGAAAAGTGGATCAGCTTCCAAAGCTTGAAGGAAAAAGAATGATTATGATGATGAGTCCTAAAAAACCAGCTAAATAGTTTTAACAGACTGAATGGTCTGTTTTCTATCATATAAAAACCTCAAAGCAATTTGAGGTTTTTTTATATTAAAGTTGTCTAGTCCTGAAATATCGATACACAAAAAAAGAATCGTTATGGAAGAACATTTAGAAACCGCGTACATCAAACGTACACAGAGAGATTACAATTTAAGTTTAAAGCTTCAAATTGTAAGAGAAA